>NZ_JBNUPJ010000003.1:0-123196 GCF_050409485.1 Facklamia sp. P12945 | reverse complement strand
GAATCAGTAGAAAGATTATTTGGCACTGCCAAGGAGCATCATGGCTTTCGATAGACGCATTTAATTGGAAAAGCCTTGATGGAATTCAAAGCAGGGCTGACTTTTGCTTGTTTAAACATGAAGAAATTGGCAAACATATTGGAGATGAGAAGCTAAAAAGGCTTCGCTTTTTTTATTTTCATGTGATTTATAACTAAAATAAAGACAACCCCTTTATTTGAGATTAACTCACAAAGGGTTTGTCTTCAGTCTGAATCAAGTCAAGACTTCTTGACTTGATTTTTGGTCGGTTTTTAGTTATTTCTGATTTCATCTTCTTTAACTGAAGTTAGGCGATCAATTTCCTTAGTCGCATTATCAGTTATTTGCTGAATATCCTTTTCATAACGTTTTAATTCATCTTCAGTAATTTCACTATCTTTTTCAAGTCGCTTAGCTTCATCCATTGCATCTCGACGAATATTTCTTACTGAAACTTTTGCATTTTCTTGTTCTTTACCGATTACTTTAACTAATTCTTCTCGTCTTTCTTTAGTCAATGCAGGTATCACAAGACGAATAACTTCACCGTCATTTGTAGGTGTAATTCCCACATCACTCATCATGATTGCACGCTCAATATCTTGAAGCGAACTCTTATCATAAGGTGAAATTACTAACATTCTTGCTTCAGGTGTATTAATTGAAGCTAACTGGTTTAATGCCGTAGGTGTTCCATAGTATTCAACCATGACACGGTCTAAAATACTAGCATTAGCAACTCCAGCGCGAATAGTTCCTAATTCACGTTGAAAAGCTTCAATTGATTTTTGCATTCGGCTTTCAGTATTTTTTAATATATTATCAGCAGCCATTTTCTTCCTCCTATATGATCCATAGTTATTTTATTATACCATATTTAAGCATTGTAAGAAAAGTTAGAACTAATCATGATTAGTTCCAACAGTTGTTCCAATATTTTCACCAAGAATGACACGTTTAATATTCCCAGGTTCGTTTAAGTTAAAGACAACTAATGGAATGTTGTTATCCATAGACAAGGAAGAGGCCGTAGAATCCATTACTTTTAAGCCTTTAGAGATAACATCCAAGTGGGTTAAATTTTCATATTTAGTAGCTGTTTCATCCGTCTTTGGATCTGCACTGTAAACACCATCCACATTGTTTTTAGCCATCAGAATAACGTCTGCTTCAATTTCAGCCGCTCTCAAAGCAGCAGTGGTATCTGTTGTGAAATAAGGGTTACCAGTACCACCAGCGAAAATAACTACTCGACCCTTTTGAAGATGACGAATCGCACGTCTGCGAATATAAGGCTCAGCTACAGCACGCATTTCAATAGATGTTTGAACTCTTGAGGGGACATCCAGATTTTCTAATGCATCTTGCAAGGATAAAGCATTCATTACAGTTGCTAACATACCCATATAATCTGCTTGTGCCCGGTCCATTCCCATTTCAGCACCAATCGATCCACGCCAAATATTTCCGCCCCCTACAACAATAGCTATTTCAATGCCTAATTGATAAACTTCTTTAAGTTGTTGGGTAATTGAACGGACTGTCGCAGGGTCAATGCCAAATCCATTTTCACCTGCTAAAGCCTCTCCACTCAGTTTTAGAATTGCTCTTTGATATTTTGTTTTAACCATTATTCTCACCCTTCTTTTCCTTTAAAAAGACCCCAGCAAAAACTGGGGTCTCTATTAAATGTTGTAAATTACTTGCCCATTTGAGCGGCTACTTCTTCAGCAAAGTTATCTTTACGTTTTTCAATTCCTTCTCCAACTTCAAAACGTACATACTCAGTAACTTTACCCCCTTTAGCACCAACATAATCTGCAACTTTTTGATCGCCATCTTTAACGAAAGCTTGCTCGTTCAATACGATTTCGCCGTAGAACTTATTCATACGACCTTCAACAATCTTGTCGACAATCTTTTCAGGCTTGCCTTCGTTTAATGTTAGCTCGCGTTGAACAGTTTTTTCGCGTTCAATTACTTCAGCATCTACATCTTCACGATTTAGGTATTTAGGGTTGATTGCAGCAACATGCATCGCAACGTCTTTAGCTACATCTTCATCTTTAGAATCTGCAACGACAGTTAAAACACCAATCCGTCCTCCTTGGTGAGAATATTCACCGAAGACATCATTATCCCCTTTATTTAAAAGGGCAAAGCGACGGAAAGAAAGTTTTTCACCAATTACAATAGTTGATTCTGTAATTAATTCTGCGATTGTTTGTCCATTAACTTCCAAGGCATTGGCTGCTTCCATATCAGCTGGTTTACCTTCAGCAACAGCTTTTACAATATCATTAACTAATGTAATGAACTTGTCATTTTTTGAAACAAAGTCTGTTTCAGAGTTTACTTCAACTAATGCAGCAGTATTTCCATCAATATAGCTTGCAGTTAAACCTTCTGCAGCGATACGGTCTGCTTTCTTAGCAGCCTTTGCAAGTCCTTTTTCACGTAATAAGTCGACTGCTTTGTCCATATCTCCATCAACTTCAACTAAGGCTTTCTTAGCATCCATCATTCCAACACCAGTCATATCACGTAATTCTTTTACTTGTTTTGCAGTTACTTTTGCCATCTATAAAATCCTCCTTGGAAATATCATTCAATAATGTGCTACCTTAATTATTATATCAAAATTATTCAGCTTGCTAAAGCCTAATGTATGTATTTTCATAAAAAAGCTGTCTAAAGATGCTTGGCAACTTTTGACAGCTTTTCTTAATTTATTTATTCAGCTTCAGTCGCTGGAGAGCTTTCAGCTTCTTCTGATTCTGTATTTTCTTCCTTGTTGTCAAATAAGTTATCAAAGAATTGGCTATCCCCTTGCTCATCAGTGTCCACGTCAATTTGACCTTGATTTGCTTCAATTGTTGCTTCTGCCATAGAGCTTGTAATTAATTTAATGGCACGAATGGCATCATCGTTTGCTGGAATAACATAGTCAATCTCATCAGGGTCACAGTTAGTGTCCACCATCGCAACAATTGGAATATTTAATTTACGAGCCTCTTGAACCGCGATACGCTCTTTGCGTGGGTCTACGATAAAGATCACGTCAGGTATTCTTGGCATATCTTTGATACCACCTAAGAATTTTTCTAATCGATCCCACTCTTTACGTAATTCACCGACCTCTTTTTTAGGAAGCACATCGAAAGTTCCATCTACTTCCATTTGCTCTAAAGCTTTTAGACGACGAATACGTCCTTGGATGGTATCCCAGTTTGTTAATAAGCCACCTAACCAACGGTGGTTAATGTAGTACTGACCTGCTCTTTCAGCTTGTTCTTCAATTGCTTGCTGAGCTTGCTTTTTAGTGCCTACGAACAAAGCAACGCCACCATCAGCAACTGCATCTCGCATGAAATTATATGCTTCATCTACCAACTTAACCGTTTTTTGTAAGTCGATGATGTAAATACCGTTACGTTCTGTAAAGATGTAACGTTTCATTTTAGGATTCCAGCGACGTGTTTGGTGTCCAAAGTGCACACCAGCTTCTAACAATTGTTTCATTGAAATAACTGCCATATTATAAACTCCTTTTGGTTTTGTATTTTCCTCCGCTAGTTTCATTTAGCTATTAGACTCATGAGAGCACCCTAGTAACTATCCACTAACGTGTGAATTGTGCCTAAGCACTCTTATAAATATAAGCTATTCGATCAAAAAATGCAAATGAATTTTTGCTTTTAAACTATTTTAATTCAACTTCACTTTTTTCACTCATACATTTGCTTTATAACGCTCCATTCGGCTAAACTAAGAGCTAGGAGGTGTCAGCATGTCATCATTATATACTTATTTAGAGCAATATGGTCAATTAAGCTTTCAAGAGGAACCCTTTAATGAACTAGATGCTGCGATTATCTTAGAACTAACCTACCTCCCTATCGATCGGTTTTTTACCGATTCAATGGATTTTAAAGATGGTTTAACTTTTAAGCATCTAGCTAGACTATACCAACCCTTTAACCAATATTTTCAAGAAACCGATCAAACAATGGCCAATCCTTTTAGGAGTCAACTGATTAAAAAAATCGCAGACTATCGTCGGTTTAAAAATTTAAGAATTAGTGGTTTTTTAAACTCAATAGACTTTAAATTAGAAACTCAGTCAGCCTTTCTATTAGTAGATTTAGGAAACAACTTCCTTTTCGTTTCTTTTCGTGGCACTGATGACATGATAGTAGGTTGGAAGGAGGATATCATCCTCACCTACCAATCATCCATTCCGGCACAAATTATTGCGAGCCAATACCTTGAAAAAGTCATTCAAGCTCATCCGACCAGTCATTTAATATTAGGAGGACATTCTAAAGGAGGCCACTTAGCTCTCTATGCAGCTAGCCAAATGTCTCTTGAAACTATTAGTCAGATTAAATTAATTTACACTTTGGATTCACCTGGCTTTCATACCGTTAACTTGCGTCAAAATAAGATGAAACGTGTGAACCAAAAGCATATCCGTATTATTCCTGAAGATAGTATTATTGGTAACTTGCTTTTCCATGATCAAAAAGCCATTATAATTAAAAGTAAAAAGCGTGGACTGATGCAACATAATCTAGCAAATTGGAAAATTGAAGGGAAACAATTTCAACGAGCGAAACAATTAACAATCACCAGCCAAAGTATCAATCAAATCAATAAAAACTGGATCTTGCGAAACTCTCCCGCTAGACGAAAACGTATTATCTCTGCTCTAATTGACTTAATTGATGCCTGTGAAGCGCAATCGATTAACCAACTCATTAATCAGCCAACCTATTATCTTAACAAAGTTCATTACCGTTTTAGACAATTTGACCCATCCTTGCAAAAGGATTTGCGTGATTTTGCTAAACAGTATATTCAATTTTTTAGAAATGATTTAAGACAATATCATTTAATAAATCTCAATCAATCGATTATCGAAGCGCGAAAGAACTTTAAACAAATGGTAAAAGTATTTTATAATGCCTTTGGCAGCGATAAAAAAAAATCCTATTCTGATAAATAACAGAATAGGATTTTTTTATTTTCTAGACCTAGGCGGTCCTAGAATTTCTGACCATATAATGGCTTCTTTTAACTGATTGGAATGGTTGGTAGAATCCTCTCGAGAGCTTAATCGTTGAACCTGCATTGGTTGACTAAACTCAGCTAACTCTTCCCCTTCAATAATGAATTGTTCCATTTCATAGTCCATATCAGAAAAATCATTAAAATCTTGGGTAACCGTTGAAGATTTAGCGATTAAATCTCCTTTGCTAGGATGCTCTTGAAATTCATTCACAAAATCCTCGTAGTATTTAGCAATTTCTAATAATTTTTCACGGTTAGGGTGATATGCCGACAATTGAATAGCTTTATCTTTAACTGCTTGAGGACCTTGCTCAATCAATTGATTTACTTGTTTTTTTAAATCGTTAGAAAAAGATTGTATATCCTTTCGATATTTTCTTTTTAAACGATCGATTGTTTGAGAATCTACATCAATCTTTCCTTCTTGAATTTTATTAACTTCTGATTCAAATTTTTTCTCTGATTCTTCATCGGTCTCAAAGAAATTATCGAGATTGGGATACTTTTCATGATAAGTAGTTATTTCTAATTGATCTAAACTTTGAAACATTTTATCCTTAATGGAATCAAAAGAACCATTCTGACGATTCATTTTTTTTATTTTTGAACCGAAATAGTTGATAATAAATCCCAGAATTATTATTTCAAAAAATCCCATTATAATCACTCATTTTCATTATTATGTGGCGTACCACTTTTTGCAATCGATTCACGCATTTGTGTATCTGATTGAATATTTTCTAAATCATAATAATCCTTAATACCGATACGCCCATTACGGAAGGCTTCAGCAACAGCTAGAGGAACTTGAGATTCCGCTTCAACCACCTTGGCACGCATTTTCTGAACTTCGGCAATATTTTCTTGCTCTTGAGCAACGGCTACTGCACGACGCTCTTCAGCCTTAGCTTGAGCAATCTTCTTATCTGCTTCCGCTTGATCGGTTTGTAATTTAGCTCCAATATTACGGCCGACGTCAACGTCAGCAATATCAATCGAAAGTATTTCAAAAGCAGTTCCTGAGTCTAAACCTTTTCTAAGGATTGTTTGCGAAATGGAATCGGGATTTTCCAATACAATGGAGTGGGTCGAAGCTGAACCTACAGTCGTTACAATACCTTCCCCTACACGGGCAATGATTGTTTCTTCACCCGCACCACCTACTAATCGTTCAATATTAGCACGTACAGTAACTTTAGCTTTGGCTTTAACTTCAATACCATCCATAGCTACACCTGCAATAACCGGTGTTTCAATAACCTTCGGGTTAACTGAAACTTGAACGGCTTCAAAAACATTTCGCCCTGCTAAATCAATAGCGGCAGCTTGTTCGAACTCTAAATCAATATTAGCACGCTGGGCAGCTATCAAGGCATCAACCACTTGGTTAACGTCTCCACCTGCTAAAAAATGAGCTTCTAATTGATCAGTTGTAATCGGTACACCGGCTTTGGTGGCTTTAATTAAGGGATTAACAATATAAGCAGGCTTAACTCTTCTTAAGCGCATCCCTATTAAATCACCTATTGAAACTTTAGCGCCGGAAAAATAAGCAGTTACCCATAAGCCAATTGGAACAAATCTTAAGAACACTGAAATCAAGAAAATCAGTAATAAAATAATAACTACAGTCATCACTATGGGTGACCCTTCATCCAGATAAAAATTATCCATTCATTTCGCTCCTTACATAAATTTTTTTGTCAACAACTTTGACAATTTTAATCGGTTGGTTAGCAGCTATCATCTCTTCTAGACTGTATGCTTCAAAATAATGATCATCGACTTTTATTTTACCAACCGGCCTCAAGCCTCCTACCGTTATTCCTTCTTTACCAACTAAGCTTGCAAGATAAGTATGATCCTTAGTCTCTGAATTGGAATTTGCATCTTTGTTAATTGCTTTATCCAAGATAAAATCGGGACTAAACTGCAAATTGTAACCCATCTTATTAAAAATCAAGAATAAAATGAGAACAATCGCTAAGCTAGCTAATACAATTAGAGTAACAGTCGATAAATCTTGAAACTTTAGCCATAAACCTAAAATAAAAGCGATTAAGCCAACTGATCCTGTTAAACCTAAATCTGGTATATACACCTCAAGAATCAGCAATATGACACCAATCATAAAGATTAAATAGTGCAATATTGCCTGGCCTTCTATCCCAAAAAACATGGCAAAAAGAACAGCTGCAATGGACCATAATAACCAAGTCCAGCGCGTATATAATGATACTACTAAAGCACTAATTGCTAGAAAAAAACTTATAAGCATGAAACCACCTTCTTTAGTTAAATTATATCATGAAATTGCTTTCATTAGTAGCAAAATCATGCGAACTAAAGTCTTATAATTTCATATTTAAATAAAAACTCCTAATTAAGGGTAGGCACTGCACCCCATAAATAGGACAGAATAAAAACACCTTTGTTAGGCTGCTTGTTGGCGTTTTAATTCGATTTTGAGTGGATTTATCTCGCTAAGTTCTTCGAATCCTTTGCTATAAGTCTATTGTTTACCGCCGGCTTGATTGAAGCGCTAGGTTTGACTTTAACGATCCCAAGGCCAGCAAATTTTTACTTGAGACGTGTTCTTAATGTTTCATTCATCTATTATTTGATTATTAGTCCGGCCTTCATTTTTCATTTCAATACATTTCGATTTTGTTTCTGCAGAGTAAGCTAGGTGATTAACCCTAATCAAACACCTCCATTAAATTCATTTCACACGAATTCAACGGAGGTGTTTTTATGTTTGCCTCACTATTTGGGGTCAGTGCCTAAATCAGGGAGGGAGTTTAATAAAATTAATTAAAATCTTGATTTGACTCTTGATTATCATCAGCTACTTGCTTAAAAGAGTCGTATTTAGCAATATGTAATAACTTTTGTCTTTCTTCGTAAGAATAAGTCTCACGCTCTAGGACATCGCGCTTAATTATTTTGTAGATAGCGGAAGCTATCGGAACTCCTAGCAACATACCAGCTACTCCGTATAGTCCCCCGCCAATGGTTACAGCGAATAAAACCCACATACCTGGCAATCCTATCGATCCTCCCACAACTCGTGGATAAATGACATTTCCTTCGAATTGCTGGATGAGAATGATAAAGATAATAAACCATAATGCCTGGGGAACCGATTGCACTGAAATTAATAAGGCACCAATAGCTCCTGAAATATAAGCGCCTAGCATAGGAACCAAAGCAAAGAAACCAGTTAGAGATCCAATCATTCCAGCATAAGGAAATCTAAAGATCCACATACCTACGGTAACTAAAAAACCTAATATGATTGCTTCAATCACAGATCCTGTAAAGAAATGTTTAAAAGAGTCATTCAATGTCGTTAACACATAAAATATTCTGCGTGATACCGGCTTACTAGTATAAGTGGTAACGATTCTTAAAAATTGGTCCATTAGTTTTTCTTTCGATAACAGTAAATAGATAGAGAAAATGAAGGCCAATACTCCATTAATAATAATAGAAGTTAAAGAACCGACCGTAGAGAGGGTGGTATTTACTACTCCAGTGATAAATCGATTTCCCATATCTTGAATACTTTTAAGAATATCAGCCCAATTTATTTCAAAACGGTCTAAGAATTCCATCGATTCTGCTGGTAACATTTTCTCAAGATTGGTAAGTGCTTCTTCTATGCGAGTAATTTGAAAGGGAACAGCTGTAATAAACTCTGTAATTACATTGTAAACTTGTGGTAAGACCAAGCCTAAGACAAATAACAATACTAAAATAATTGTTATAAGAGACAAAAGAATGGCGATCGGGCGTCGGTAGGGTTTAATCCAACTTTTATCTGAGACTTTCTTTAGCAAGTCTTCATAACGCACCATTAAAATATTTAAAACATAAGCAATCGCGAGGCCCGAAAGAATCGGTAAAAAAACTTGGCCTAAACGATTAATCCATGAAAAAATCACATCATAATTAAAGATTGCTAAGACTAAACCAGCAATTAAAAAGATGTAGCGAACAACAATTTTATCTAATCTATCAATTTGTTTCAAAAGCATTCCCCTTTCTCATGCATTCTATTCTAGCATCTTTTAGTCCTTTTTACACCATTTAGAAGGTATGTTTTCACTAGTTTAATTGTAAAAAAGGCCCTGATAATCAATCAGGACCCTAACTTATAGTAAAAGATTTAATTAGAAGATTTGGCAATTAATTACCGGATGCTAACCCTTCAAATTGCAAATGATCATTAGCTAAATCCACTTTTACAAGTGAGTTTGGCAGAATATCACCCGCTATAATCGCTTTAGCTAATGGATTTTCCAATTCTTTAGTAATAAAACGTAATAAAGGACGGGCTCCATAAATCGGATCATAACCTTTATCCGCTAGCCAATTGATGGCTTCTGAGGTTAATTGGAGTTCAATTTCTTGATAAGCCAAACGATGACGTAAATCTTTTAAGAATTTCTCTACTACACCTTGTAAATCTGCTCGAGTTAAAGGTTTAAAGAGAACGACATCATCAATTCGGTTGAGAAATTCAGGTTTAAAGTGGTTGCTTAAGGCTTGATTTACTTGTGTTTCTACTTCAGCTAGAATTTCTCCCTTATCACTCACTCCTTCTAATAATAAATGAGAAGCAATATTAGAAGTCATGATTAAAACAGTGTTTTTGAAATCTACAACACGACCTTTAGAATCAGTCAGACGGCCATCATCTAAAACTTGTAAGAGAATATTAAAAACATCTGGGTGAGCTTTTTCAATCTCGTCTAATAAGACAATGGAATATGGACTACGTCTTACAGCTTCTGTTAATTGGCCACCTTCTTCATAACCAATATAACCTGGAGGGGCCCCGACTAAACGAGAAACGGAATGCTTCTCCATGTACTCAGACATATCGATTCGAACCATGTGGTTTTCATCATCGAATAAGACTTCGGCCAAGGACTTGGCTAATTCTGTTTTACCAACACCGGTTGGACCTAGGAAGAGGAAGGAACCAATTGGTTTACGTGGATCTTGCAAACCAGCTCTTGATCTTAGGATAGCTTGTGTTACTTTTTCTACCGCTTCATCTTGCCCCATCACTCTTTGATGAAGCGTTTGATCCAAGTGCATTAACTTGGTTCTTTCTCCTTCAACTAAGCGACTGACTGGAATACCAGTTAACCTTTCAACTACTTTGGCTATTTCAACATCAGTCACACGTTCTTGAGTTAACCGTTCAGTATCAGACTGTAAAGTTTCTTCTGCTTTAGCCTCTAACTCTTTTAATTCTTGCTCTAAATGCGGAATTTCGCCATGCTGTAAGCGAGCCGCTGCTTCAAGATCATAATTACTCTGAGCTTCTTCTAACTGTCTACGCGCATTATCTAAGGCTTCTCGCTTATCTCTTAAAGCGTTAGAAGCTTCTTTTTCTACTTCCCAACGCATTTTCAGTTGATTGGCTTCTTCTCTTAAATCAGCCAATTCTTCTTGAAGATTTTCTAAACGTTTCTTAGAAGCCTCATCAGATTCTTTTTTCAAGGCAGCCTCTTCAATTTCTAATTGCATTAACCGTCGGTTGACAGCATCCATTTCAGTTGGCATAGAATTCATTTCTACGCGAATAGTAGCAGATGCCTCGTCAACTAAGTCAATTGCCTTATCTGGTAAGAAACGATCGGTAATATATCGATGTGATAAGGTTGCAGCGGCCACTAAGGCATTATCATGGATATTGACCCCATGGTGAATCTCGTAACGTTCCTTTAGACCTCTTAGGATAGAAATAGTATCTTCAACTGTTGGTTCTTGGACTAAAACGCGCTGGAATCGACGTTCTAAGGCCTTATCTTTTTCAATGTTTTCACGATACTCGTCTAAGGTTGTCGCACCAATACAGTGCAATTCTCCCCTTGCTAGCATCGGTTTTAACAAATTACCAGCGTCCATCGATCCTTCTGTCTTACCTGCACCAACAATGGTATGAATCTCATCAATGAAGAGTAAAATTCTCCCTTCGGATTCTTTTACCTCTTTAAGAACGGCTTTTAATCGTTCCTCAAATTCTCCACGATATTTTGCTCCTGCTATTAAGGAGCCCATATCTAAGGAATAAAGTTCCTTATCTTTTAAGTTTTCGGGAACATCTTTGCGAACAATTCGATGGGCCAATCCTTCGATAATGGCTGTTTTACCTACACCTGGCTCACCAATTAGAATCGGATTGTTCTTGGTTTTTCTAGATAAAATTCTGATAACATCACGAATTTCTTCATCACGACCGATTACTGGATCCAGCTTATTATTTTTAACCGCATCATTAAGATTCGTTGCATATTTATCTAGAGACTCATAAGTCTCTTCTTGGTTTTGTGATGTCACACGATCTCCCCCTCTTAATTTCTCAATTCTTTCTCTTAGTAGGGACTCATTAATAGCCTTTTGGTTTAACCATTTGGTCAAAGGATTATTTTTTTGCTTATATAAAGCTAGTAGAATCACTTCAGTGGCTAAGTATTCATCCTTATATTTCTTTGCTATTTGACTGGCGTCATTCAATAACTGAGTAAATCTTTGACTAAAGTGTTGGCCATATTGAATATTTTGACCGGCAACTTGAGGTAATTGATCAATTTCTCCTTCAATCACTGCTTGAAAAGCCGACCGATCAACACCTATGTCTTCATATAATTTTGCAGCATAATGGTCTGCTTGAATAAATATACGCCATAAATGCGGGATATCAATCTCTTGATGCTGTCTTCTAATAGCAATTTGTTGCGCTTCAGCTATGGCGCTTTGCAAAGTGGTTGTCATTTTTTCTATCATATTCTCACTCCTTAAGGTCAGAATTAGTCAAATTATTTAATCTATATTAAAAGCTCTCTCAAAGAGCTTAAATTGAGTATAACCTATTGGTCAGGAATGGTCAATAGGTTGGGGCAAAATTTTTAGGAAAAAATAAACTTCTACTAAATTACTTAAATTATTTTAAAAAGTAATTAATTTCCACTTGTATAGAATCTAAATCAATCAATGAATGATCCTGATAATATTTCTTAATAGTCTTTTGACTCTGATCAATTATAAAATTTAATTGATGCCAGTCTGAGAGGTCAAGTGCATATTCTTCAATTAATAGAGAAATTCGTTGTAAGACTATATCCTTAATTCGATTCCTTTCGATACTGATTAAGAGCGGAAAGCCACTACGAATATCTGTGGCGATCATTGAGGAGGGTAAAAGAAGAATCAGTTTGAAAACCAATTGATTGATTTGGTCTTGGCTAACTTTTTCAATATAAGAACTTAAATCCACCCGATGGTCTAACCATTGTTTAGTTTTTTGCAAGCAATCACCTTTCTTATTATTCAAAAAAATCTTTTCTTTCTAAAGATAGCTTTTCTACGTACTCCCATATCTGATCGGACTCTTTAAGAGAAGCTGCCTTTAAAAAGCTGGCCATCTTAACAATTTCTTTAAATGGAACCCGATGATAAGCAGGTTCGTGGTTGAAGTATGTATTTTGACTATAGGGTTGATCGATGATGGATTCCACAAATTCTACCGTATCTTGATAAGGAACAAGCGGATCATTTTCGCCATGCCAAATATATAAAGGGCGATTGGCTATCTTTTCGGCTTGCTTACTTAAATCTGACTGATAAATAATGGCAAATTCTTTATGTGTTTCTTTTAAAAGTTGATTATTCGTTAGACTTTGATTAGATGATGACTGGTTATTAATAATATTTTGATCAATCAACTTAGAAATGTGCGCACTCCCCATTAAGGAAACGGCTGCTGAAAGAAATGGGTGTCTACTGAGTAAAAGTAAAGTGGTCATTGCTCCCATTGACATTCCCGAAACTGCCACAAAATTATCCTTAGTCGTTGATTTAAAATGGTCGAATAATAATGGAAATTCTTCTATATTAGCTCGAAGAGCCATTAAAAAACCTTGCAATTCTAGCGACTTTCTATCCCCTCTTTTCCCATGTAAATAGGCATCTGGCATGACTACTCGAAAGCCTTGTCGGGCAATTTCCATACCATAATGTAAATGTTCACCAGCTGAGTTGGTCCACCCATGATAGAAAAAAACAAGTGGTAAGGGCTGATTCACTTGCTCACTAGGAGATAGAGTCCGTCCTGGAAGAGGGCCAAATGGCCCATCTTCAATCACAAAATCAGAAACCATGACATCCATTACATCACTCCTAAAGCTATCTTGGCATAGCGTGATAATTTATCTAAAGACCAGGGTGGATCAAAAGTAATAGTAACTTCAACATTATTAACTTGAGGAACATCTTCGAAAGTTCCATTTAATTCATCCACAATAACATCTGCCATTGGGCACATTGGAGTAGTTAGAGTTAATAAAATCTTTAAAATCCCCTCTTCAGTTAAATCGGCTCGATAAATCAAACCTAAATTAATTAAATCGACCCCTAATTCAGGGTCAATCACATTCGATAAACGATCCACAATCATACGTTCTTCATCATTTAAACTTTTTGTGTCGCGCATTTTTTCTAAATCCATTCAAACGCCTCACTTTCTTTGTTTTCATTCTACATCAATTCAAGCTTTTAGCCAATAATCATGAATAGTTGCCCTTAAGCTTTCATCTTTGCTATAATCGAAGCAATCTCTAAAGGAGGCGAATTAATGAGCCAACATATGATTGCCATTGATTTAGATGGCACTACTCTAAACAATCAATCCAAACTTACTCCTTTAACGATTCAAACATTGCAAAAATTAGATCACATGGGTCATTTAGTTTGTATCGTTACTGGAAGACCTTATCGGACTAGTAAAGAAATTTATCAAGTCTTAAACCTCGTTACACCTATGGTTAATTTTAACGGTGCCTATTGTCACTTCCCTGACCGACCTGAGTGGCTAGCAAGTTACTACCATGAGTTAGATCGTGAAATAGTCTTTGATTTATTTAACCGGCAAGATGAATTAGGCATTCAGCTAGTTTGTGCCGAAGGTAAGGAACGTCTTTATACTTCCTCAATGAATCTTCCTGAGTCACCCTATTATCCAGCCGAAGACGCAAGCTATCAAAAACTTTCTCGACAAACTCTCATTCATAATCCGATTGCTGTAACCCTTTTCACTTCGGAAGCAGACCAAATACCTATTCAAAAGAAAATCATGGCTAGCTATCCAAATCAAGTTTCTGTGCGAACTTGGGGGGGTGAAATACCCGTTTTAGAAGTGGTTAGTAAAAATTTACACAAGGCAGTGGGTGTTAAAACCATTGCTGACTTCTATCATATTCCTCGTCAAAATATTCTAGCCTTCGGTGATGAAGATAACGACTTGGAGATGATTGAATTTGCAGGTCATGGCGTGGCAATGAGTAATGCCATCCAACCCCTCAAAGATATTGCTAACGATATTACTGAGCATTCCAATGATCAAGATGGTCTGGCTCATTATCTTATCGATTATTTTAATCTTTCTTTTAACTAATAATAAGTTATTACTTTATTTCTGGCTTCACTTTGATATAATTTATTTGAAGAGAAAATTCTAATCTTGCTTATTGAAGGAGGCGTTATGATGTTGAAGCAACTTTTCAGTTTGAAAAAATTCAGAAGCTGCATTCAATCACTCTTTCTGAATAGAAACTCTTCCACTCAGCCTGCATTTCTTGGAGGTAACTTCTCAATTAAAATAATCAACTCACATACCCCCTAACCAATTTTTGGTGGGGGTATTTTATTTTATGTCAAGTAAGTGCAGAGACTAATTTGTGAAAGGAGTGTTGGGATTGTCATTAACTCAAACTAAAAAGAAAGGTTAAGGTGATCCAAATGCTTAAATTGCACGTATCTCGCTCCTAGGCGTTAATAGGAATAAAGTAAACCATCCTTTTAGCAAAAGTAATCAGAAACTAAAAAAGAGCAAAGGAAGAATGTACTGACTCCCTAAAGTTGGATTTCATGGTCCAACTTCTTGGGGTCACTATATCCCTTGCTCTTTTACTTTGTTTAGAAATCGTCATCCTCATGCTCGATTCCATCATATAATTGATCAAATTCCATCGGCAGGTTGAAAAAGCTAAAGTCTTCGGATTCCTCTTCTAATGGTCTGTCTACTTGAACTTGTTTCCTCATAGCCTTTTGTTGGTCTCTACTAAAGAAATGACCTACCACTTTATTCGAACGAATAAAGTTAATAAAAGCTTTAGGGTCTGTTTGTCGAATGGCTTGCTCTAAGGGGAACATTTCATAGCGGTTTAAAACAACCATTAAGACATCTCGTTTATCACGCGAGTAGCCACCTTGTCCTTCAAGAATAGTTACTCCTCGAACAATTGACTTATAAATAGCGTTGACTACTTCATCCGTATTATTAGTCACTACTAAAGCTGTAAGGCGTTGCTCATTGGTATGAATGGCATCAATTGTTTTAGCTAAGGCATAAATGGAGATCAAGGTATAAAGGGCAAATTCCCAATCATATAATAAGCCAGAAGCTAAAATAATTAATGAGTTGATGGCAAAACCAATGAATGCCACATTCATATCAGTAGCACGAGAAATTACCAAAGTAATAATATCTAAACCACCACATGACATACCATATTTAATAGTTATCCCAGAACCAATGCCACAAATCACTCCACCTATAATCGCATTAAGCAACGGATTAGAAGAAATGACTGTTAAAGGAATCATATTAGTTGCTAAGGAAGATACAAAAACAACAATTAAGGTCCAAATAGTAAACTGCTTTCCTAATTTCACCCATGAAAGAATAATAATCGGAATATTAAATAGAAAATAGATATTCCCTACTGTCATATAAGGACCTATAACTGGGATATTCACTGCAAAGTAGTTTAAAATTTGTGCTAAACCAGAAGTACCTGATGAGAAAATATTTCCAGGCATTAAAAAGAGTTTTAAGCCAATACCTATACATAAGGCAGCTGTTAAGGCCACCGTCAGTTCAAATAAAAAGTTTAGCCAAGGTCTTTGTTGTATATATTCAATGATCAATTTATTTTTCCTCCATTAAATCATTGGATTAGCAGATTCGCCTAATTTCTTTTCCAGTTCAACAAGTAATGCACGCGCAATACTAGAACCCATTACCAATACTTCATAAATTAAAGTAGGGTCTTGAGTGGCTCTTAGTAGGTTACGCAGGTAAATTTCACCATCTCCTGCCAAATAAAGGTTATAATAACCTGTTTTAGCTTCGTTTAATTCATTGATTGCTTCTAATGCTTCAGGGCGCTGATTATAATCTTTTAATAAATGAACATGACGGTAAATAATCTGAGCATCTAAATGAGCGCCTTTAGCATTTTGAATAATCACTTCTACAACAAGTCTACGCTCTTTACTCACCTTAAATTGAAAACGATATAGGTGGTTTCCGTCTTGAATTTCTTGGTAATTAGCAGGTAATTTCTTTTCTTTTAGTAAAGCATCAAATCTTTCTTTAAATTCTGACATTAATTTCCCTCTTTCCTCACAATAAGTGTAATCGAATTTAAGTATATCAAAGTTTGACTTTGAAACAAAGGATTGACTTTCACAATTAAATTGCATAGCTTATAGATAGAATCATAAAAAATTTATATTATTTGAAAAGAGGTAGGAAATGGATAGATTAGAAAAAGCTCAAACTGTTGAAGATTTAATCGAAATTATAAATCTTGAGGCTATTAAGCAGTTACCTAAAGCAACCGAACATTTTATTTCCGATTTACATGGTGAATTCGAAGCCTTTGATCATTTGCTACGGAACTGCTCAGGTGTTATTTCAATTAAGGTCGATGACCTTTTTCATGATACTCTAACTAAAGATGAAAGGTTAGAATTGTGTTTCAATATTTATTACCCAGAAGACTTGATATTAAATGCCAAAAAAACAAAAGATGAATGGATGACACTCCTAGATCAATTAGTTCAAATTACGCGCCATGTTTCTAGTAAGTATACCCGTTCCAAGGTAAGAAAAGCTCTACCAAAATCCTATGCCTATATTCTAGAAGAACTTATTTATCAATATGACGAAAAAGATAATAAGTCACGCTACTACCACACTATTTTTAACACCGTTATTGACCTCAATCTTGCTGACCACTTTGCCATGGCTTTAGCTCAGTTAATTCAACGTTTTGTGGTTGACCACCTCCATGTATTAGGAGATATCTACGATCGAGGACCAAATCCGGATAAAATCGTAGACCGCCTAATGGAAATTCCTTCGCTTGATATTCAATTAGGTAACCATGATATTATCTGGATTGGTGCCTATTCAGGATCATTAGCTTGTTTGACCAATGTTATCCGTATCCAGCTGCGCTATGGTCATAGTCAACTCTTGAAAGATTATGGAATTGACTTAAGTCGCTTAGCCAAATATGGCCATCGCTATTACCAAGACAATCCAGCCTTTCACCCTCGCGGAGATAATTCCGAATTAAGCCAAGAGGAAATTGATGAAATCACACTCATGCATCAAGCTATTTCGATTATGCAATTCAAAGTGGAAAGTCAAATTATCCAACGGCGTCCTGAATTCAATATGGAAGAAAGACTCTTACTGGATAAATTATCCGCTGACCGTCAAAGTGTCGTGGTTGAGGGCGTTGAATACCCAATTAAGAACGGTTGCTTCCAAAGGGTCGATTCTGCAGAACCCTTTGAACTGACTTTAGGCGAGGAATTAGTACTCTTAGACTTATTGCATCAATTCCAAAATTCTGAAAAGTTACAACGTCATATTAACTTTTTAGTCTCAAAGGGAACCATGTATAAGTGCTACAATGGCAACTTACTTTTCCACGGCTGTATCCCCACTCATCAAGACGGGGAATTTATGAAAGTCACCCTAGATGGTAAAGAATATAGTGGACGCAGTTTGATGGAAAAGTTTGGCGAATCGATTACACGAACTTTTCTAGATAAGAACTCTATGGATGATTTTGATACCGATTTAGTATGGTATTTATGGTGTGGTCCTGTTTCTACACTCTTTGGTAAACATGCCATGAAAACATTTGAACGTTACTTCCTTGAAGATAAAACAACCCATAAAGAAATTCAAAATCCATATTATGAGTTAAGGAATGATGAAGATTTTTGCCTAAAAATGCTGGCAGAGTTTGATTTAGAACCGACCGGCTATATTATTAACGGACACACACCTGTTAAAGCTGTTGCAGGTGAAAAACCGGTTAAAGCCAATGGAAAAATGTTAGTCATCGATGGTGGCTTGGCAAAACCTTATCAAAAAGTAACCGGCATTGCCGGCTATACCCTAGTAGATAATTCATTTGAAATTTATATCTGTGCTCACCAGCCATTTACAACCAGAGAAGATGCTATTGCCTCACGCTTTGATATCCTACCAAAGAAATATGTAGTGACTGAAAAACCAAAACGTTATTATGTTGCCGATACTGATATTGGATTAAGCTTGACTCGGCAAGCTAATGAATTAAAGAAGAACTTACCTACATATCGCTCGGATATCTTTGAACAATAAAATAGTTTCTCATTTAAATGTAGAGAGGAGACCCTCAAAAGAACGTTTTAAACGCTAACTTTTGGGAGTCTCCTCATGTTTATTTTAAATGAAAAAAATTTTCCTAACAAAAAAAGAAAGCCTACAGAATAGGCTTTCTGGGTCTTTTCTAACGTCCGCGTTCTCTGATACGTGCTGCTTTTCCAGACAATGAACGGATGTAGTATAACTTAGCACGACGTACTCTACCTTTACGTGTTACTTCTAATTTAGCGACACGTGGTGAATGTACAGGGAATGTACGTTCAACACCTACTCCATTAGAAATTTTACGAACAGTATATGTTTCACTGATTCCAACACCACGACGCTTAATTACTAAGCCTTCAAAGATTTGAATACGCTCACGTTCACCTTCAACGATCAGGGCATGAACACGAACATTATCTCCAGGACGGAAATCAGGAACATCATCACGTAATTGAGTTTGGGTAATTTTATCGATTAAATTACTCATTTTCATTTCTCCTTCCAACAAATATTCTTAAATAGTCTTTCTATTTAGCGGAATATCGTTAATTCGGGTCAATAGACCACTTAAACAATTATACAAGAAATAAAACACTTGTAAAGGCTCAATTGCTTAATTTTGAGCCAAATTTTTAAATTCTTCTAGCCACTGCTCTTCTTGCTTACTTAAGCTACGTTTTTTTAACATATCGGGTCTTCTTTCAACTGTTTTTCTCAAACTTTCTTTTTGACGCCATTGGTCAATTCGCTCATGATGACCACTCAATAAAACCTCTGGCACTTCCATTCCGCGAAAATTTTGCGGTCTTGTATATTGAGGGTATTCTAACAAATGATCTTGAAAAGACTCACTGACAATGGATTCAGCATTCCCGACAACTTCCGGTATTAACCTTACTGTCGCATCAATCATCACCATAGTCGGTAACTCCCCGTTGGTTAAAACATAATCACCTAAGGAAACTTCTTGAGAGACATAAGAACGGATCCGTTCATCAAAGCCTTCATAATGGCCGCAAATAAAAACCAACTCATCTTTTGTCGACCACTCTTGCGCCATAGTTTGCGTAAAGGGTTCGCCAGTAGGATCCACCAAGATAATCGGTGTCTTTGAATCTAAGTCGAGACTTTCTAAACACTCCACTATCGGTTCAGGACGCAACAACATACCTGCTCCACCACCATAGGGATAATCATCGACATGACCGTGCTTATTAACGGCAAATTGGCGAAAATCAAGGGTGGAAAACTCAAGAATCCCCTTATCTTGAGCAGCCTTCATTAATGACTCCTGCATAGGGGCAAACATTTGCGGAAAAAGCGTTAATACTTTAACCTTCATCAACAAGTCCCTCCATTAACTCCACCGTTACTTTTCCTTGAGCTAAATCCACTTCTTTAACAACATCATCAATAAAAGGAAGTAAGATATCTTTTTGTTTAGCTTTTTCAGCTTTAACCACCCAAACATCATTAGAACCTAAGGCCATGATTTCTTTAATCTTTCCTAATTTTTCACCTTGATTTGTATATACACTTAAACCAATAATTTGATGGTGATAATAAGCCCCTTCTTCTAGTTCTTGCTGGTCATCAGCAGGAATAGCTAAAGTTAGCCCTTTAAAGCTTTCAACTTGATTAATATTACTAAACTCTTTGAATTTCACAAGATAAGAACCCTTATGTTCTTGGAAGGATTCAACAGTCACTTGCTGGATACTTTTTCCGTCTTTCATTACAAATAAACGATTCTCTTTAGCAAAACGTTCCTCTATGAAGTCGGTGTCCATCAATAATTTTAATTGCCCTTTAATACCAAAGGTATTGACAATCCTTGCAACTTGATAATATTCCATATGTGTTCCTCCTGTAAATTCATTTGTAAGTTAAGGGTATAAAAAGTTGTGTTCTTTGTCTAAAGTTTTGAGTACGAGTTTACTCAGGGCACATACAAAAAGACACTAACTTAAGTTAGACTCAGTTTAGTGCCTTAAGATGGAATAAATAATAAGTTACCCTATTATTTTACTCTTCTTCATTATCATTGAGGTCATCAGCAATGACGATACGTGAGCGTTTTTGATCACGTAGACGAACACTGTAAACAATTGTTCGAATTGCTCGAATGACACGGCCTTTTCTACCAATAATTCGTCCTACATCATCAGGATGTAAGATTAAATGATACTCCATAAATTCTTCAGTATCATGAAGTTCAATTTGAAACTCCTCTGGGTGGTCTATTAAAGGTTCCACAATAGTTTGAATTAAACGTTCAATTTTTTCTGTCATTGAGAGCACATCCTTATCTTTTGACGCTATTGATTAGGCTATTTGCTTAATTTAGATTCGTGGAATTTTTGCATAATTCCTTGACTGGATAAAAGGTTACGAACGGTATCTGAGGGTTGTGCCCCATTTGCTAACCATTCTAAAGCCTTCTCTTCATCAATTACTAATTCTCTTGGTTCTGAAACAGGATTGTAAGTACCGATTTTTTCGATAATACGACCGTCACGTGGAGAACGTGCATCTGCTACCACGATACGGTAGAAAGGACGCTTCTTAGCTCCTGAACGCTTTAAACGAATTTTAACTGCCATGTATTTCACCTCCATAAGTTCTATCACAGTTATGAATAATAACAGAAAAAAAACAATCTGTAAAGGGTTTTTCCTTTACAGACTAAAAATTTATTTACGCTTGCGTTTTTTCTTCAACAGACGGGCAATTTTCTTTTGTTCTTGCTCTTTTTGAATCTGCTCTGGCGATTGTATTTTACCCAAAGAAGGTATGCCCATATTTGGCATTCCACCCTTTTGTCCTCCTTGTTGCAATTGATTCATCATTTTGTTCATGCCCCCCATTTTACCATTGGACATTTGACTCATCATTTCACGCGATTGGTTGAATTGCTTAATTAATTGATTAACTTGTTGTAAGGATTGACCACAGCCAGCCGCAATCCTGCGTCGACGACTTTGGGAAATGACATCTGGATTGGTTCTTTCATAAGGAGTCATGGATTGAACCACTGCTTTGACTCGATTCATCTCTTTATCATCGATATTAAAATCTTCCAGACCAGGAATTTTATTCATACCAGGGATCATCTTAAGTAGGTCTTTAATAGGCCCCATTTTACGAACTTGATCCATTTGATCAATAAAATCATTAAAATCAAAGGAAGCATCTTTAATTTTATCAGCCATCTTAGCTGCTTGTTCTTCATCAAAATCTTGTTGAGCCTTCTCAATAAGGGTCATCATATCTCCCATACCGAGAATTCGTCCTGCCATACGATCCGGATGGAAAGGCTCAAGTGCACTTAATTGCTCACCTTGCCCGGTATATTTTATCGGTTTGTCGATAATGGCACGAATAGAAAGCGCGGCTCCTCCTCGTGTATCACCATCTAATTTGGTAATAACAACACCGGTAATATCTAGCGAGTCGTTAAAGGCCGCTGCTACGTTTACAGCATCTTGACCGGTCATAGCATCGACGGTTAAGAGGATTTCATCGGGCTGAACAGCTGCTTTAATCTGACGCAGCTCTTCCATTAATTCTTCATTTACGTGAAGACGACCCGCCGTATCGATTAAGACCACTTCGTTACCATTTAAACGCGCCTGTTGAAGAGCTTCTCTAGCAATCTCGACCGGATTTGCTTGCGTTCCTTGACTGAAAACATCAAAACCAAGTTGTCGACCAATCGTTTGGAGTTGGTCAATGGCTGCTGGACGATAAACGTCTCCAGCAACTAGCAAGGGTTTCTTTAAACCTTGCTCTTTTAAATGTTTCGCCAATTTACCCACCGTAGTTGTTTTACCAGCCCCTTGCAAACCAGCCATCATAATTACGGTTGGTGGTTGTTTAGAGATATTAATCGGGGTATGCTCGCCCCCCATTAATTCGGTTAATTCTTCGTTAACAATTTTAACCACTTGTTGAGCCGGTGACAGTGAGTCTAGGACTTCTGATCCGAGGGCTCTCTCATTTACTTTCTTTACAAAAGTCTTCACTACCTTGAAGTTAACGTCCGCTTCCAGTAAAGCAAGTCGGATCTCACGCATCATTTGTTTAAGGTCGGCTTCGGTAATTTTTTCCCCTTTACCGACAAATGAAATGGAATTCTGTAATCGTTCGGATAATGCTTCAAATGCCATAATATTGCTCCTTTTTAGCTTTCTAATTGAATTAAATAGTCAATTTTTTCTAATATGTCATCTTGATCTGCCACCATTGAGCGAATTTCTTTTAAATGTTTCAGTCGGTCATTGCTTTTGGCTAAAATACGTAACTTTTCCTCATAGCTTTCTAATAATTTTTCTGAACGTTTTAGAATATCATGCACAGCCTGGCGACTAATCTCATAATAGTCTGCGATCTCCGATAATGATAAATCTTCTTCGTAATAAGATTGCATCATGGATAATTGACGATCCGTTAGGAGAGAACCATAGTAGGAAAGTAATTGATTGAGATAGATTGTTTTTTCAAGTGACATCTTAAGCTCCCCTATTGATTAATAACTAGCTAGAATAAGTAACAGTCTTTAAAAAAAATACTTAACATTCAATCGCGACTTTTAAATAAATTTACTCCTCCTATTTTAGCATGATTTCAGCCGTCTCACAAATCGATAAGTGAAAAGCTGGGATTAAAGAAAAAGATGTCTTCTATAAGTTGCTTTGGCTTTCTAAAACTTAGATAATGTCTTTCTTAAAATTATTTCTTTACTAGATGTTCCATGTTCAAAGGCCTTATAAAAACGGCTCGCCGCTTGATTCTCTGCCTGGATTAAAAAGTACTGATTTATTTCTTCTTGTAAGCAAATATTCTCAAATGCTTTAAATAATGACTGAGCCACTCCCCTGTGTCGATAGTCTGGCAGTGTATAGACCCAATTGACATAGGCCATCCTATAAGAATCTTGAATGCAAAGATAAGAATGAAACTCCAACCTACCCACAATCTGATGGTCCTCATAAGCTAATAAAGAACGACTTAGTTCGTTGGGTTGATTGGAAACCACTTTAATTATCGCTTCTTCATCTATATCATCCGTTGTCATCCTATCCGGTTCTATTGCCAATGCTTTGTTCAAATAAATGATAAACTCTTCTACGTTTTCTTTTGAAAGTTCTTTGATTTCCATTTTTCTCCCCTTAATCTATAAATATACTATGCTGAATCATCTCTCTATTTTATTAAAAACTATCTGTCCTTAAGACTGTTGTCCATAAACTAGATTCAATCAAGACTTCATCTGATAGCTTAAGCTTAACAGAATAGTCTTTGTTAAACAGTAAAAATAAAGATAAAATAAAAAGAATAGAGCAAAAAACGAACTCCATTCTTTAAGATTCCATTTATTCAACTATTCAGTCTGTTTTAAGAAGTACACCGAAGATCAACACCTACTTAAATTAGCCAAAGTAAAATAACTCTTCAAATTTTTTATCTAAAGCAATGCAAATAATAAGCGCTAATCTTGCGGATGGGTTAAATTGTCCTTTTTCGATAGCACTAATAGTTTGTCGAGAAGCCCCCACTAATTTGGCTAATTCTTCCTGAGTCAAACTTTTCTCTGCTCTAGCAACTTTTAAGCGATTTAGTAAAACTAATTCTTCTTTTTTTCCCATATTTAAAAAACTCCGTAACTACTTAATAATGAGGCAAAGCCTAATATAATAGCTAATATAGCTATGATCCCACTTACCAAATAGAGCTTTTTATCAGGCATTTTAGAATACTGATAAAATGAAGCCGCAGCTACTTGAGCCATTAAGATTATCATAATGTCTATGGCTGATTCATTAAAGATAACCCTCAAAACAATAAGAAGTAACATTACAACCGATACTCCTACCCACCCAATTTGAAAAGCTTTCGTATTAATGGCTTCGTCCCTTTCGTCTTTTTGTGCTCGCTGTGCTTTTTTTAAAACATCCTCTTTTTCCATAGTTTGCCCCTCCTTTAACTATTATCTAAATAATAACATTCCAAAAGAGATATGTAAAGTATTGTTGTCACCATGTAAGGTTTAATTGCTTTTGTGTTTTCACATTCCTGTCTTTTATGTGGTAGATTGCAAAATTCTATCCATATCGCCTAGTATTCTAACCATAACCCTATAGCCTTAGTAGGGCTTTCAAACAAAAACAAAAGAACAGAGTTAGAACTAGCTCTATCCTTAACGGTCAATTGATTCAGCTGTTCAGTTGATTTTAAGAATTAGATCGAAGATCACTCAGAAATTAAAATGGGTATTGAATTTGATCAAGGTGACTACTTTTAATCATTAGTTCTTTATACAAACGATAAGCCAAAATTTCGCCTAAATAAGCAAAGGCTGAAGACAAAGGCATTACAACAAGGATAGCGTTAAGAGGTAAGATGAGTATGAAAAGACTCATCATTTTTCAGTTAATATGGACTAGACAGTTCGCAAGTCGAGGGAAATAGATTATTCCTATTAAGACAGGTCATAACATTTTCTTAACTAAATGTTCTGGAGCTTGTAGAAATAATGTGATATCAAGTGGTGTCAATAAGCTGATCACTAAGAGTTTTCTTTGTGTGTTCTTCATAAAATTCTCCTTGTTTAGTCTGCCAACTTCCTACTCTCTATAATATACGTACCATTCAGATACACTACCGCCTTTCAAGATTGACTGTCATCTTTAAAAGAGTTTATAAATCAGCCAGTTTGACAGCTTAAGTTGTTTAATTTGCTTTTTCTTGGCAAATAAAATAAAAAAAACAACTACTTCCTAAGTCTAAAAGTAGATTTAGAAAAAAGTTGTTTTAAGGATTATAAATAGAATGACTAAGGATTAACTAATTACCTTTAAATAAACTTGCTTCATTGAAATAAACGATTTAGGGCATAAAATGCCCCCACCCTTTTCCAATTGCATAGCCGGCACCATAGAAAAAAGTAACAATCAGTAACCCATAAACGATCATTTTTAAAATCTCTGTTATTTTTTGGTATTTTTCTAATTCATTTGCATCTTTTTCAACTTTTTTCATCAGATCAACATCCCCTCTTAACATATAATCTATAGATATTTGATAAAAATTACTAATCTTAATCAAGGTTGGAACATCAGGAAAGCTTTTTCCTACTTCCCAACTAGACAATGTTTGTCGTGTGACATTCAACGAATCAGCAACCTGCTGCTGAGTAAGTTTAAGTTCTTTTCTCTTTTCCTTTAAGATCTCATTGAGCATCGTCTTCACCTCCTAAATTTAAGATAGGCTTTATCAGAGTTTTGGCCTAGCAATTTGAAATTGCAAGTGATCATATTTTGGCAAATATTCTTTGCATGGCGATTATATCAGGGATTGCTTTGAATTTATATCATTCAAATGAATTGTTAAGACTTTCAACTGTCCTATTTATTTTTAGCAAATAAAATGAATTTCCATATTTAAAAGAGACTCGAATGGTTCTCTTTTATAGTTCTTAATATTTTTCATAATTTTCTGACTAAAAGCAAAAGATTATTTAAATTTAAATTAAAAGTTTTATTTTTATAATTTCTAACATAATTCTATTATAAATCTCTAATTTTCATTTTTTCAATTTGGGAAGAAATTTTTAATTGCTTTCTCATAGCAAAATATATAGCTAATAGAATAAAGGTAGGTATATTGTTTACTAAGAGTGTCGATACAAAATCCATTAAACTTTTCATGTTATCGGATTGTTCCAGGGGGGTGATGGTTAAAACAAGTGATAAAGACATAGAATAGACAAAACTTAAAGAGGGCAGTATCAAGCCAAACCATTTATTTTTAAGTTTAGATAATAATATTTGTAAGATAATAATTAATGCCCCATATACAATAAACATAATCAAAGCAGCTCTCATATCATTCAACTCCTTTCATCTTTTTATACTCTGAAACCAAAATTTTAGCTGTTTCAAAATCAAGCTTATCATTAACAGCCAATCGTTTAATTAAAGAGATATAAGGTTCATTTGCAATATCATCGCTCATTTGAATTTTTTGGATAAGCCTATCTAACCTTAGTCTTACTGTCGGATAAGTAACCTCATATTGTTTAGCGATTTCTTTTAAAGAGCCAGATGCTAATATAAATCTTTTGATAAAAGATAAATCTTCTTCTTCAAGATTTGCCATCCATTCAGGAATAATATTAATTTTCATTTCACCCTCCTTCTTTAATTAAGTTAAAGTTATCATTTAACATTATTAAAGTCAATCTTTATCCTATACTTTTACATTATTTAAATTAGGTTTATATAAAAACTGTTTTTAGTGATAAAATGAAGCTTAACTCAACAATTGATTCTAGTGAGACTACTATTTAGGAATTAAACTAAAAGCTAGCTTTAATTTTAGTAAAAAGTTTAACTATTAGCCTGAGATAATTATTATATCGGCCTCTCTTAAAAACAACTTCATTATTGCTAAAAAAGAGTAAGTTATAACACTTCATAACTTACTCCTTTTTTTATATTTGATTTAAGAAAGCTAGTCATACTAACTCATAGCTCTTTGTAATTTGGTTAGAAAAAATATATTCTCAGCAAAAATTCTGTGAGTGTTGTATTAAATAAATAAATTGATAGACCATTGACCATGGCACTAAAAATATAAAACAAAACCGAAAACGATTAATTTCTTTACGACTTTTTTATTATTCTTCTTCATATTATTCCTTTTTTTCTAACATTTTACAGCCTGAGTCGCTTGAACACTAACCATTCTTAAAAGGATAATCTTAATAGATTTTCACTTGCAGGATAGGTGAAATTCCATATTAACAACTAACTATCTGAAATTTTTTAAACCCATTCAAAACAATATAATTCTATTATATATTCTTTATTTACTTAAGACTGAATTTATTCTTAATTCTCTTGCTTCTTGAATAAAACGTGTATTAGAGAGTTTAGAATTAAAAGAGTGTATCCTATCAATACAATAATATCAATTAAAGTCTCTAAATTTAAATATTGAAGCAAAAAATAAAGGAACAAAATTTGAATTAGAATGATAAAAAATTTATAGTTTTTCCAAAATGAAGTATCAAACTTTTTGTTTTTCATTAATACCCTCCTCTATGAATCTGTCCCTTGAACCAATTAAAATTGAATTGAAATTATTTAAATCGACCTAAATTTTTTTATAAATATTTGTCTTATTTTAAACGGTTTTATTATCATTATAGCAAGGCTACTTCAAAAATTAAAGTTTCGAAATAAATTAATTTATTTTAATTAAGGTGCCCACTGATATAAAAAGGTAATATCACTTTGTCGTATTCAAGAATTGTTACTATATTCGATTACCTGTTTATAAT
Organism: Facklamia sp. P12945; assembly: GCF_050409485.1. Taxonomy (NCBI): domain Bacteria; kingdom Bacillati; phylum Bacillota; class Bacilli; order Lactobacillales; family Aerococcaceae; genus Facklamia; species Facklamia sp. P12945. The sequence continues at coordinate 95,240 of NZ_JBNUPJ010000003.1, read as the reverse complement.
TTAATTACCAGGATCGTCTTCATTCTATCCTCCAACGTTTTATCGTAAACAGGTCTACTTAAACCTATAATAAATGATAACTTTAAAATAAGAATTCCCCTCATCCAAATACGGGTGAAGGGATCCATCATTCTATATTCTTATTTTTAGTTAAAATTTATCATGGAGTTTAAGGATATCTAGCAACATTTCATCCCTATATTTTAATAAGGATTCCCGATCATTTCCAATTTCTTTTGGTCTGTTTTTAAGCGATTCTGCGACCATTTTCGGAATTTTCTCCTTGGCTTCTTCGGGAATTTCAGTCCATGTAGCAAGGTCTTCTAACCAGCTTTCTAACGATGGACCGATATGTTTGAGGACAGCTTCAATTCCACCTTCTCCTCCGCCTAGTTCAAAGACAAGACCCGGTCCCATAATTCCCCAACGAATGCCTGGTCCAAAGGTAACTGCCTTATCAGCATCTTCCATCGATACTGCACCGTCTAAGACCATCGAGATAAGCTCTCTAAAAACAGCCGCTTGAATTCTGTTAGAAACAAAACCTTTTAATTCTTTATTCAATACAATCGGTTCTTTATTAGAAGACTTAAAGATTTCTTTAGCCACTTCAATCGCCTGATCACTCGATTTTTCGCCTTTAGCCAATTCAATTAGCGGAATCAAGTGCGGGGGATTATAAGGGTGTGCTCCGATAATTCGATCGGGTTTTTCAGCAAATTTAGCAATTTCTGAAATAAGCAAGCCAGAGGTTGAAGAACCCATTACTGCTTTTTCTGGTGCATATTTTTCAAAGTCTTTAATAAATTCTTGTTTTATTTCATAATCTTCAGGTAAACACTCTTGAACATAATTAACATCTGCTAGCGCTTCTTCTAAGTTTCCTGTATAAGAGATTCTGCTTAAAATTCTATCTCTTTCTTCTGATGTAAAAACATTTTGAGTAACTAGGGTATTTAAAGCATTATCAATATATTTTTTTACTTTTTCTTCTTCTTCTTCCCATTTGTTATAAGAAACTACATTATATCCTCCAATAGCAAAAACAATGGGGAAAGAACTACCTATCACACCACCAGCAATAACGGTAATCTTTTTATCCATATAAAACGCTCCTTTAAATACAAAAACCAACCCTATAACTGATTTCATTAACTAGTTATAAACAAGACTATGTTCCATATCGTTTTAACGAACAACCCCATTGAATGTCATTAGTTATCTCCTATCCTTTTCTTGAAGCCCCCTTCCTAAAGCAATTCATTAAAGCAACGAACTTTCTATCCATGCACATTCAATTTATTGGTCTTCGTTAACAAATTTATCTTAGAATAAAAATAGAAGTCTTTCAAGAATTCTGAATTCGTTGTTTTTTAATATCATACAATTCAAAACACCCGTCTTTTAAGGGTGTTTTGAAAGCATTTTTACTGTCAATTACAATCCATAAAAACTATCTTTATTTTTAATGACCATTTAAATTATAAGGAGACAGTCTGTTGAAGATCAAAAAGGTTAAAAAAATCTATTGTATCCATTTTTCCTTCTTATTCATGCACTTGTATCCTACTTCAAGAGAACATTAACCTACTCATCGTTTTTCGACTATGTGATAGGTAGTGGAGTAATTTTTTAACTATTATATGGACCCACAATGGCTAATTGTTGACCTGGCTTGATTTTTAGAGTCACTCCGTTAATGATCGAATAATCTTTGTAACTAAAGTGGACATCTTCTAATTCGATCGGACTTGATAAATATGTCTTTTCTTTTAGATGATCTTCTGTTTTTTGTTCCAAAATATGAACAATTTTGCTTAGAGAACCTTTCATTCTTGAATAATCTGAAATCTGTTCGAAAAATGCCCCGATTAGGTTTAATAATTGAAGTTTTTAACTAATTAATGGAATTCTTATTTCATCCGTTTTTTATTTTTTAATTAGGTTAAAAAGACGATATTGCTATCTCTTTAGCTTTGTCTGTGAATTTGTTTATTCTACAAATAGGGATTTGTTAAAGAATTTTATCTCTCTCCTAAATTAAACATTATTTTCTAAAAATGGTTGAACCAGATCCATCCACTCTAGAGGAAGATATGCCGATAGGTAGCCATGACTATAACCTTTGGCTTCATATAGAGTACAATTAGGATGCATTTTTCGAAATAGCTTCGCTGATTCCTTGACACAGCGCATTTCTTTTTCACCATAAATATATAAAACCTGTGCTTTACTATCTATAATAGACCTTTTTAGCTTATATCCTCCCATATATGTTTGGTACATTGTGATTAATGTTTTCATGGGAAGTCTTGGCATATCTACCATATAATAGTTTTCTAGTTCTGCTGGGTAAGCCATATTTGGATACATTTTTTTCATTAAACTAAGTTGAACTTTACTAGCTAATTTACTAAACATAAGTTTACCAAAAAGTTTTACAATTATCGTACTAACTCTTGCTAATTTTGGCTGAGGAATGCAAAGACTTCCATCTATGATTGCTTTCTGTGCTATTTCATTGTCTAATGATAATAACTCCATAACAATTTGCCCACCCAAAGAAACACCACCTACAGCATACAATTCTCCATCACAATTATTTCTTATATAATCCATAATTTGCTGTGAAGAATTTTCAGTCGAGATATAATCTTTCTGATATTCTTCTCCATGACCATCAAGTGTTGGTAAAATGACATGGTAGTTTTCGGATAACATACGCGCTTGGCGAAGATAATTCCACCAAGAATTACCTCCACCATGCACCAATAATATATGTGGACACTTTCGATCGCCAAATTCATGAAATTTCATATTTCAGTACCCTCTTTACTTCTATTTTGTAGGAAATATATCATTTAGATTTTAAACTAAATCTTAATAAATTAGTAGAAACTTTCACCTTATTTTCTCCTTCTACCGTTTTAATTAATATAATTTTATAAGTGTGTCAGCCAATCGATAGAATATAAAATTCCTTCTTGTATTAGCCAAGTAAACACAAAAGTAGAAACAGCTTTTGTTGGGATAAAAATTAAAATAAACTTTTTAAAAGACAAAGAAGTCAGCCCAGCAATCATACATAGAATATCATCAGGCGCGGCTGGTAAGAAGAATAATGTTCCTAATATCCAAGCAAAACGATTAACATTTGATGTCCAAGCCATATATCTCTTATAACACTTTTCCGAAATAAAGCAGAGTATAAAAAATTTTCCGTACTTACGTGCCAGAAAGAAAGCAATAATCGATCCAATGGTAATCCCTATATAATTATAAATAAAACCAATTAAAGTTCCAAAGACAAAATTTCCTGCTACTGAAGTCATCCCACCTGGTATGATGGGAATAACTACTTGAAAAATTTGTACTCCAATGAAGAAGAGCGGCCCCCAAAAACCTAATTGACGGAGGTGAACGGTAAACATTCCACCTTTATTTTCAGGCTTAAAATACGTGCCACAAGAAATAAAATAAATAATAATCATTGAAAGAATTAAACCGACAAGGGTTATTATCTGAACTATTTTCCGATACTTTTTTACCCGTGAGCGTAAATCTAACTCTAGCATAAATAATAAACCCCATTTCATCTATAATTATTATATGATCCAACTGATTACTTAAACCTAGTATAGAGTCCTAATGTGATAAGAAAGTGATAATGTTTGTATTCGCTTAAATTATTTAGGGAGATTTGAATTTAATTAAAAGACTTAAAATTAATTAAAATAGGTTAATTTCTCAATTTCTACGGAAAACTTTTCTTCTTTAAACCTTTATTATTCCAGTTTTTTTACCCTCTTCTTAGACAAAATAAAAGATGTGCTAGAAAACCATGCGGATGTCTAGCACATCTTTATAACGTTAAACTTAGATCGTTCTAATTAAATCAATAATGGGTCTATCTAAAATTCTTTTTAATGAGAGGTAATAGATAAGTATATTAATTAGATAGATAACCAAAGAAAATCCTAAAAATAGTAAATAGTAATAGTTATTAATCAGAACCCCCAGACTTAGAGTGGAGGATAACAATGAAATACTAATCATAACGCCAAGCGTCACAAAAATTGAAAGCATAAACGATTTTATTTGTTCGAAGAAAAATTCCTTTAGATAGAGTTTTTTTAATTCTTTTGAATCCATTCCACAAGAATAAAGCATGCCAATTTCTTTTTTCCTATTCATTAAACTCATATTAATGGATGAATAGCCATTGGTTAAATTTAAGATAAATATAATCAAACCTATCGCCACAATAATTTTTATTAAGGAGTTTAGACTTTGAACTCGATTTTTTTTGACTTCTTCTCCTGAGATTATCTCGTATTGGTCATCATAAGCTACCTGCTGATTAATCTTCGCTTCAATATAATGCTTCACATCATTCACTTCTGCTTCAGCGACATTTATTTTTAATTTATAGGGATAGCGAGCGACTTCCGAATTAGCATCCTCCATCAAGCGATGATAATTAGCAAAATCAGTATAAAGCTTAACTTGAAAGGGTAGCGTCCGCGACTCATACATACCAGGATCATTAATGGTAGTAGCGATTTTAATTTTTGACCGATAGTTTTCACCAATGAATATATCCATTTTTTCAACATTTTTGAAATAAGGGATTTTTTTTGCCTTGGCAATTGGTGTTTGAGGATCCTCTTGAACCCGATTGTCTAAAATGAATTGCCCCTTCTCTCCTCCCATCTTTTTTAAATCTTTTTCTTCTAAAGCAATCAAGAAGCCTTCAAGATAATCTGAGTCCATTTTTTCTAGTTCTTGTTTTAGTTTTTTGCCTAAACCAACTTCCTCTGCCTGGTTGGATAAGGCTAAAATATTTTCAATAGATAAGTACTTCGCTTTCGAAATATACCCTTTATTATGCGGTATTTCTTTTAAGATATCTTTTAAGACTACAGGAATTTCATTATCTTTACTATAATAATCAACGATAATATTATACCCTTCATCAAAGTAGCCAAAATTAGTATAATAACGCGAAATTGACACAACCAAAAGGAATAAAGAAATGATTATAATACCTATAGCTGAAATATATGTCTGCGATTTTATACTTGCTAGGTTATTCAATCTTAGCTCTTGCCAAAGATTATCAGCTTTTTTTTTACTTGTTTTACCCAAGCTAATATTACCCTTTATTCCGTCAATAATACTGATTTGAGTGATTTTTCTTGTTGGAGTTATGACTGCAAATAAGACCACTGAAAAAGTAATCAATAAGATGACCAGACTTAAAAGAGGATTAATTTGGATTAATTCTATTTTTGTCACTTCTTGTGCTTTTTGAATATTAATAAATAAATCAGATAAGATTGCAAATCCCAGGAAATGCCCAATTAAAATTGGGATGATAGATAGCCAAATAGCTTCCTTCACTAACAGCTTATATATTTGTAAATTGGTAGTTCCAATCGACTTATACACTGAAAGCTCTTTTATTTTTCTAAGTCCCCATACCCAGAATATATTTTTGATGAAAAAGATAAATAGAGCTAAACAGACAATTAAGGAAAAAATGATCATAGCTTTTGACATAAATTGTTGTATCGGATCATTTTCAACCCCGAAATATGCAATCAGTCTTTCATTAAACTCTAAATCTAGAGTGCGATCTAATGTTTGACTCATTTGTTCTTGTAGAGTCTCTCTATTTTTATAAGCCTCTTCAAAAGAATCAAATTTAATTGAAGCTTGCAGTGGTTGATCACTAATGGCATAGGTCAATGCATGGGTAATTTTACTATATTTATTATAGACATCTTCATAAACACCTACGATTTCATACTCTTTAGTATTTATTACATTAAATGTTTCTTCATTAGTTACCGTACTTAACGGACCTACTTCTTTTTGATTAACCACTCGACTACCCAGTTTAATTGATAGTCTATTCCCTAATTTAAGCTGATGCTTATCAATAAAGGATTTGGAAAGGACTATTTGTGAATCATTTTCAGGAAAGTGTCCTTCAATCATCTCTGAATAGCTTCGCATTTGATTGATTGATTCATCTTGATAATTGATAGCTAAAATATCCTTTTCATATAAGCCTGAATCTGGTTGAACTGATGTTCCACCAGCTAATTTTACTGTTTCTATCGATTGAAGTTGCTTAATTTCTTGACTGTTTAATTCTTGTTTAATCACAGCATCGGCGTAATTCTGAGCCATAGTAGACTTATAATGAATTAAGAGATTGTTGTAGCCATAATAGATGACCACCGAAAAAAATAGACTCACAATAAACAGCGAAATAAAAATAGGGAAATTTCTTTTATTCATTGCGCTCATCCCCCTCAATTTTACCATCGACAACTGTAATCACTCTATTGGTTTGAAGAGCGATTTCCTCATCATGGGTAATGACTATGATCGTTTGTTTTAAACTTTTGTTAAAGAATTTTAAAATATCGATAATCTCTTGCGAATTTTTACGGTCTAAATTACCTGTTGGTTCATCTGCAAGTATAATCGAAGGTTTATAAATTAAGCTTCTAGCAATAGCCACTCTTTGTTGCTGGCCACCTGAGAGCTCACTAGGGAAACTGTCTAACTTATTTTCAATCCCCAATTTTTGAACTATATCCTTAAACCCCCCCTTGTCAATTGCTTTTCCGTCTAATTTTAAGGGGAGTTCTATATTATGTCTGACTGAAATATTGGGTATGAGATTATAAAACTGATAGATTAAACCAACTTTTCTCCGTCTGAACAAGGCTAATTCTTTCGCGCTGTAATTAGCGATATCATTTCCCTCTATATAAACTTTGCCCTCACTTGGAAAATCGACGCCACCCACAATATGGAGTAAAGTAGACTTGCCTGAACCACTAGGACCAACTATCGCCACAAATTCTCCTTTGTCAATGGTTAGATTGACCCCTTTTAAAGCTTGAACAAGATTATCTCCATTTCCGTATTCTTTTTTCAAGTTTTCTACTTTTAAGATCTCCATAATAGCCTCCTATTAGTTAGTAAATTAATAATAGTCTGGCAATGTGATAATTAGGTGACATTATAGAATTTAATTTCAAATTTTGCCCCATTCTCAACATTTGAGACATTTATTTCTCCTTTATTCTTTTCAACGATACTCTTAGCCATGGCCAATCCAATTCCAAACCCATTGGAATCAGGGGTCTTATAAAATCTTCTAAAGATTTTTTTCAAGTTCTCTCTAGCTATCCCACCGCCATTATCTTGAATAGTAAGCGAGGTAAATAAAGGATTTCTCCTTGAATCAATCTTTATATGATTACATAGGGGACGATTATAGGCATTTTTTAAAATATTCGTCACTGCTTCAGCCAGCCAGTAAAAATCACCCTCTATAAAGAGAGTTTCGAGAGAATCACTCACTTCAAAATGAACATTCCTTCTAAAATCAACTGTTTCTGAAGCATATTCCACTAATTCTGCTAAATTTATCCTTTCTTTTTTCATGAGGTCTTCTTTTGCATCCAGACTCGAAAGCTTTAATAAAATATCTGAAAGTGTATTGAGTCTTAACAATTGTCTTTTTAAAATTAAAAGTTCCGACTTACTGGCTTCTTGGACTTCTATGGTTTCCAAAGAAAACTGCATACTTGTTATAGGTGTTTTAATTTGATGGGCAATATCTTCAAGGTATTCTATCTGCCTTTGAGCGTTATCGACAGTCTGTTCCCGAGCTTCTACTAAAGCAATAAATAATTTGTATAGACCATCTTCTAACATCGAAAAATCATCTTGCTTCATAGGCATGGTATAATTTTTTTTGTTCATATTTTCGATTAATTGAAGCAATTCATTGATTCTTTGCTTCTTTCTATATTCAAGCCAGTAATATAAGCCTAGTAGACTGAATATCCAAAGTATATATATCATTTAATCCATCCTATATCCTATGCCTCTAATTGTAGTAATTACATCCTTATCAAGCTTTTCTCTGATTCTCTTAATGGTCGATGTCAATGTATTGTCATTAACGTATTTATCCCTATCCTCCCAAAACATTTGCATCAGATGACTTCTTGTATAAACCCTGTGTGGATTTTTCAAAAACAATAGAAGAATCTCGTATTCAAGCGCTGTTAGATTAACGGACTGGTGATGATAATGAACTTGCGATCTTGTAAGGTCAATTTCAATGTCTTTGTATGCTAAAGTTTTACTTTCGGTCAAAGGAATCGTTCTTAAAACGGCATCCAGTCTTGCCCGAAGTATGGCCAAAGAAAAAGGCTTAATCAAGTAATCATCCGCCCCACTATCTAACAATCGTATAATAAAATCCTCATCATTCTTCACACTTGTAATAATGACACGAATATCTTTAACTTTTAACTGTTCAACTAAATGATGCCCCTCTTTGTCTGGTAAATTGATATCTAATAAAGCAACATCATAAGTAATATTTATTTTTTCCAAAGCTTCATAATAGGAATGAGCGATGTCTGCAAGATAGTCATGGCTCAGTAGATAATTTTGAATTTGATTTGCTATTTCTATATTGTCTTCAATAATCAAGACTTTATTCACTGCTAAATCCCCCCATCTTTTCATAAATAATTATACAAATTATAAATCATAAAGACACCCTATCTTTTTAGAATGAAATAACCCTCAAAAATTAGATTTGGATCTAACTTTTGAGGGAATTATAAGATAGAAATCCTTTCAATTCTCAACATAATCTGCTCCTTCAGTTATTTAAGTATATCTTTAGTAAAATTATAGAAGTAACTAACTTTTTGAATATTTGTATGAAGTGTGTTCAACTCTAATTAAATCGAAGGTTTAATATCATTTATAAAAAATCTCCAATCGTAATCGTATATAGAGGAAGTAGGTACAATTTATCAATTAAATATATTATGATCTTCTTATAATAACTGCATTCCTAATTACAAATAATCGTGGAAAAGAAGATATTAATAGAAATTCTTACGACAGTGAAACACAATTCCTTTTTAAAATAAATTAAAATCAGGAGGTTGATGACAAAGACCCACGTATCTCGACAAAAATAACGTCCTGCGGTTGCTTCCCTGGCATTTTAGCTGAACGGTACAATGCAAGGAATCAATAGTATCAACACAATCGATTGCTCATCAAAAATGCGTGGATATGATGAGCTAAGAGATGAAATACTGGTCTAACAATTACCATTTTATGGTATAGGTTGTACAATTAATTTGACTCTATCTATGGTAACTCATAGACAAAGAATTAACATTAAAACAATTACTAGATAAAATAATAACTTTAGGAAAGGAATTACTAAATATGGTTGAGTTAACTTATGGAATATTAGAATATACTAAAGCATATAATATTGAAGATTCTAGTAAAATTTATCGCATTATAGAAAGATAGGACAATTCCTTTATCCTTATCAATCAATTTGGAGAAATCTTTATAGCAGACAACAACGATTCAAATGAAGAATATGATGTTGACGATTATATTCGAATTGCTGTAAAAGAAAAAAGGTATATTTAAAAAAATTATGCAAAAGGTCTTCTTAAATAAATAGAGCTATTAGCTCTATCAAAAAAACTTTTCTTATAACTCTGATGAACAATTACTCGTTGCAAACGTTGATAAAATTTTCCCTTTAATTTCTGCAGATCAAAAATTTACTCTCTCTTAAGTTGAGAGATATTTATTAACTTTTAATTGTATGGCAGAAGATATTAGATTAACCCTTTCAAAAAAAAGATTTTATTGAAAAATCTAAAACGATTAAATCTTAACTATTAGAAAAATTCCCCAATATCAAGATTTATGAATCTTCTGTTTTTATAAATAATAAGATAAATGTCATTTTCATTTTTTATTTTTTATTTTCTTCAGATAAAACTGTCGTATCTAATTCATTATGACCTGTCAGTCTACATAAAGCATTGATCTGTCTTTGCATCTTTTTTGTTGTTTTTTGTTATCTGATAAATCTAATATTCCTAAAATCAGACTTACATAAAATAAGCCTACTAATATATATGGAAAAGCTATACATTACCTCCAAAATAAATTATTTATATGAATTTTATAATAAGAATTTTAATTTTCAATTAGAATTTGTATCATATGAGTAATCGTTAAAAAGGCAGTAATTCCGATTGGTTAAAAAAAGCTTGATCTGAATTTATTTTTACAGAGATATCGTAATTAAGATAATTATCTTGCTTAAAATTATCGATAACTTCTTTTTCGAATATAGACATTGATGATTTTGATAACAAAAATAGGAGGGTAATTCCTTCCTAGACTTTTTTAAGTTTGACTTATAGAAGTGAGAAAAAATCAACTTTAAATGATCCATAAATTAGTAAAGCTAAACAATCGAGAAATCCCTAACCAAAAAAATTTTAAATACTAACATCGCAAATGATAAATTCGAAAGTATAAATTCATTTCTCTATTTCTTGATTAATGGCAATATTTCATCATTCAGCTAAGTCAGTCACTCATTTTAGATTTTTAACTATTAAATCGGATTACCTGTTTATAGGATCATACAAACGTTTTTTTAGATCATCACTAGCAAGACCTAACTGATCTAATTCAATATATATTGCCATACAAAATGAACGAAATGCCGACCATTGGTAATATTCTTTATTATTTCTTCGCGGAAAATTTTCTCGATTAATCCACACTTTGAATTTATCCTCGTGTAAAATGTTATGAACAAATAATTCTTTAATAATATAGACTAGACGGTCCTCTTCATCATCTACCGGTTTTATTTCTATCTTTCTAAAGTAGTTCATAATCGCTTTCCAGATAGCTTCCAGATTCGTTTTATTAAATAAGGGGTGTTTAACGATTGCAACCATTAAATCTGCAGCATGTGCAAAGGTGTGAACCCACCCAAAACAATCAGCATATCCCGAAAAATCCAACTCTTTGTAAAAGTAAGTCAAGGTATCATTTTCAATTTTTTTAAACGCTTCTTTGTCTAAAAGTTTATAGTATATTGAGCCTTTTTCATTGTCGTATGTAACAATTAAGGAGAGAAGTAATAAGGAAAAAGAGCGTTTTAAAGTAGCTTCCCCTTTTTTATCAATTTCAAATAAAATAAAATCTTTCTCTAACAATTGGTCAATCATATACCTAACTTGATCTATTGAAAATAATTCTTTTGCCATTCCTCTGACAAAAGTCCTATAGATTAATTTATCTCTAATTTCTGAGTTAGGATGACCTCTATTATTAATTAACCATTTTATTTCATCCAAATTATAGTTTTGTGAATTAAACTTCATCTTCTCTAATAACTGTTCTTGCATTACTGATCTCCTTTTATAAGCTATACTCCTTATATTTTGTAGAGGTAAAGTTTAAATCAATTAGATTTTATAAAGACACACTAAATTTTTAGAAGGAAACAATCTCAATTCTCAAAACTTATGTATTCTACCCCAGGTAAATGTAACTCTTTAACTCGTCTTCCCATTTTATAAATAAATAACTTCATCAAATAGATTTAAGTAATCAGGATTCGTATTATGACTGACTAATATGATTGTTTTATCTAATTGCACTAATTTTTTAGTGAGATCGATTTCGAGTTCAGAATTCATCGCGGAAAATGGTTCATCCATTAATAAAATAGGCATTTGAGAAAGTATAGCTCTTTGCAATTTGATCATTTGTTTCTGTCCACCGCTAAGTTGACTACAATTATCACTCTTTAAAATTTTATTTTTGTGCTTTTCAGGTAAACTAATTTCTTCTTTTATTGTAAAACTATCAAATAGTGTGACATTATTAGCATAATTATCCGAAAAAACATTAGAAAACTGACTATTATAAAAAATAATTTCTCTTAATTGACGATAAGACAATTCTCTATTATCAATCAATATTTTTCCGTCCAAAGGTTGGAGATTACCAAATAGTATATTGAGTCAAGTGGACTTTCCTTTTCCACTCTCTCCAACTATTAAATACTTCATGTCTTTTTTTAATTTCATGTCTTAAAAAAAGCGAATGGATTCATTCATTTCCAATCACCATGTGTTTTATTATGTTTTTACCTTGCTTATCAAGTAGGGCTTCTTATCCTATCCATCTTTCCTTTCTGATTTTTGGTACAAAAAAGACGATAGATTTTAATTTCTATCGTCCTTTTACGATAATTACCCTACTTGAGTTTATATGTTTTTATCTATCAACTTTTGATTTGCTGCTAATAACTCTTCATAATAATCATTATATGCTGGACTAAACTTTCTCATCAAAGGAATAGCTTTTTCATAATAACCTGAATCTTGCATATGCTTCTTCATTTTTTCTTGAATACGATATATTGGGTTATTTAGATAAACACTACTTTCCTTAAAAGACTGATATCTTTCTAACATTTCTTTTTTTCCTCTAACCATTCGTCTGGATTATAAATAGCCTTTGTTTTTTCCTCATTTACCTCTTCAATGTCTGTTAGTGAAATGGTTTTTGATGCTTGGTCTATTGCTATCTTCTCATCTTCATCTAACTCAAAGTCAGGCATAGTATCTAAAAATTCAATATAGTCTTCATAATATTTTATCTTATCCTCTTTCAACGTATCTGTTAAAAAAGCTTTGTATGATAAAAAGAAAATTTGACCAATATATCCTGGAAATACTCTTACTAACTTAGAATAAATCGATTCCTGTTGATCGATTAAAATCAATTGTTCTTTTAAAGTGTTTATATCTAATCCCTCAAGGAGTAGTTTCAATATTTCAACTCTTTTATTATCTAATTGTGATTTTATTTCTCTATCTCGAATGATAGTGGCTAACATTGACTTATTGGGTTCTTGTAAAATACCTTCAATTTCCTCTATTGAGCAACCTTATTTTCGATAAATAGATATTTTCTTCAGAATATCAACCTCTTCATCAGTGTAAATCCTGTAATTATTCGACTCTCTTTCTGGACTAATAAATCCTTTTTCTTCATAATATTCTATGGCTTTACGTATTAGACCTGTTTTTTCTCTCACTTCATTCATCAACATAGTACATACCTCCTTTTAAATCAAATATATCAGCCCCCCTAAGGGACAGGTCAAGAGATATTTAATAATTTGAAATAAGAGATCTGTAGTTTCTTTAATTAGAAGTTCTGATAGTTTTTTCAGTCCTTATTCTTTTATTATTAGAAATAAAATAGTGATGCAATGATCGATACTTTGAATAAAAAGAGGTTATTTTCTCTTGTTCTTTTTCAAAAAGCTGGTTATCAAATCTTTTAAAAATAAAGTACCATAAAGTTCACTATCTAACCCCATGGTGCCTTATTTTAATGGATTAACTTCGCATCCCCTGATAGGATCCTCTTCTTTCAAGCTCATGATCAATAGCGTTTAAGACCTCCCACTTCTTCAGTGACCATTGAGGTCCAATCAATCGCTCACGCGGTGCATCGCCGGTTAATCGGTGAATAATAATATCCTGAGGGACATACTCCAATTGGTCACAGATTAATTGCACATATTCCTCCTGTGTCATAAATCTTAACCGCCCCGTCTGATAATCTTGGACCATTTTAGTGCCTTCCATCAAATACAAGAGATGAAGCTTTAAGCCTTGAATATCTGATTCTTTTACTACTCGTTTCAAACTCTCCATCATCATGGCGTAGTCTTCACCAGGCAAACCATTAATTAAATGGGTACACACAGGAATATGATGTTTTCTCAACTTGGCAACACCATCTAAGTAGCATTGGTAATCGTGTCCCCTATTTATATGGACGCTGGTCTGGTCATGAACAGTTTGCAGTCCTAATTCTACCCACATATAATACTTTTGATTCAATTCTGCCAAGTATTCAACCACATCATCAGGCAAGCAATCTGGACGCGTCGCTATCATTATGCCTACCACACCCTCTTCATGAATGACTTGTTCAAACCGCGCTTTTAAAACATGTAGGGGAGCATGCGTATTGGTAAAGTTTTGAAAATAAGCGATGTATTTTTGAACTTTAGGCCATTTTTTGTGCATTTGCTGGATCCCTTTTCCTAATTGAATAGGTAGCGGATCCAACCGACTTTGAGCAAAGTCGCCCGAACCAGATTCCGAACAAAAAGTACAACCGCCAAAGGCAACTGTACCATCACGATTAGGACAAGTAAAGCCACCGTCCAGTGAGACTTTAAAGACCTTTTCGCCAAAATGATCCTTTAAATGCTTATTCCACGTTTGATAACGTTTATTATTTCCATTCATCTTTTTCATTCCTAACTTTTCATTTAAAAAAGACTGTCATGATGAATTCATGATCAGTCTAAGTATTTTATTTCGATTTGACATAAGTAATTCCGTTAGCTGCAGGCCCTCTGGACTGACCAACCACTCCGACCAGGACAATAATTGTCACTAAGTAAGGTGCAATCTGTAAGTAAACAGATGGAATACTCTCAATATAAGGAATACGTGACCCTAAAACTGCTAGGGATTGGGCAAAGCCGAAGAAAATAGCCGCTCCCATTGCGCCAAGCGGATTATATTTACCGAAAATCATGGCCGCCATCGCCATAAACCCTTGCCCGGCAACCGTCGAAAGTGAGAAGTTCAAGGTAATGGTATTCGCTAGAACACCCCCACCTAAACCACCAAAAAAGCCTGAAAGTAAAACACCGGCATACTTCATGCCATAAACATTGACACCTAGTGTGTCCGCTGCTTGAGGGTGTTCGCCGACTGAGCGTAACCTTAAGCCAAAAGGTGTTTTGAATAAAACGAACCAAGCGATACCCGCTAGTAAAATACCAGCATAAGCGGGGGCTGAAGTAGCTTTAAAGAAAATCGGTCCAATAAAAGGAATATCCGATAAAATGGGGAAAGTCGCATAACCAAAGGACTCTCTAATGGAAGGTGTTTCACCTTTACCATCAAATAATACTCTAACTAGAAAGACACCCAAAGCTGGCGCGATCAAGTTGATAACGGTTCCTGAAATGATATGGTCAGATCTTAAATGGACAGTGGCCAATGCATGGATAGCTGAAAGGAGGATACCTGCCAGACCTCCTGCTATCAAGGCCAACCAAGGGGTCAGATCGCCAAATTGATCCGCAAAATTTAAGTTAAAAACAACTGAAGCTAAGGCACCAATAACCATGATTCCTTCTAGCCCCACGTTAACAACCCCAGAACGTTCTGAAAAAACACCACCAATGGCTGTAAAAATTAGAGGAGCTGAATAAACAAGGGTTGAAGAAACGATAAGTGTTAGCAGATTAACTGACATTAGACTTCGCCTCCTTCTGAATTAGCTTTAGTGGCTATACTTTGTTTTTGTGGGAATAATTTATCTTTAAAATAAGTAATAATAAAGTTCGCTCCAATAAAGAAAATAATTATCCCCATGACAATATCTACGATTTCGGAAGGAATTTTAGCAAATAGCGCCATGGTCGATGCCCCTGTTTCTAAAGCACCAAAGAGAATAGCTGAGAAGATAATACCGATTGGATTATTAATTCCTAGTAAAGCGACAGCCATTCCGTTAAAACCAATAGCCGGTGCCACACCATTTTGAAGGTTAATGAATCCAAATTCACCCAAGCCATTCATTACGCCCCCTAAACCAGCTAAGGCACCAGAGATGAGCATGGCAAGCACAATGTTTTTCTTGTCAGACATTCCGGCATATTTAGAAGCATAACGGTTGAGACCCACTGAGGTTAATTCAAAACCAGTCGTCGTGCGTGACATTAAGATGCCAATGATTACCGCAGCAATCACTGCTAGGAAAATCCCACCATGTAGGGTGGAGTTTTTAGTTAATTGACTGAGCCATTCCATTCTTAGGCTGGCATTTTGACCAATTGAAGGCGTTCTATCTGCTCGATCGGTTAAGACATAGCGAATTAAATAATCGACAAAATAAATAGAGATATAATTTAACATGATGGTTACGATGACTTCGCTGGTGCCAAAATAGGCTTTTAAAACGCCGGCGATAGCTGCCCACAAGGCTCCGGCTAATGCTCCGGCGATAATAGCCAAAGGAATGACTAGCCAAGCAGGTGATTCGGGCATCATCAAGGCCACCCCTACGGATACAAACCAACCCCATAGGGCTTGACCCGAAAGACCAATATTAAACGATCCAGCCGTATAAGCCACCGCAAAACCCAGTCCAGTAAAAATTAAAGGAGCTGCTGCTCGGAAGGTTTGACCGATGGAAAACGGATTACCAAAAGCTCCTGTAATTAAAAATTTGTAACCTGTCACTGGATCATATCCAAAGGCCAACATTAAAAGGGCTCCAAAAACCAAACCAATAATGACCGAGGCTACGGAAGTAAATATTTTAGTTAATCTTGACATTAGTTACCTTCACTCCCTTCTTTCTTATTACGATTAGCCATTACTTCTTCAAAAGGCGTCCCGGCCATTAATAAACCTAATTCTTCTTCATTAGTTTCAGCAGCCGGGATATCGGCTACAATCTTACCATCAAACATAACTAATATACGGTCAGATAAGTTCATTATTTCATCCAACTCAAAACTCATTAGCAGAACTGCCTTGTTTTTATCCCGTTCATTGATTAATGCTTGGTGAACAAATTCAATAGCCCCTACATCCAACCCACGTGTAGGATTCGCTGCAATTAAAATATCGGGATGCATCTCCAATTCACGCGCAATAATCGCTTTTTGTTGATTTCCTCCTGAAAGCGAACGGGCATTGACCTTTTCGGAGACCGTTCGGACATCATATTTTTTAATTAGTTCTTTTGCCCGCTTTTCTATTTCTTTAAAGTTCAAGAAATTAGACTTTGAAAAGGGCGAATGATAATAATCTTTCAATACAATATTGTCTTCTAATTTTCGATCGAGAATTAAACCGTATTTGTGACGGTCTTCAGGAATATGAGCCAGACCTTTTTGCGCAATTTGACGGGTTGTATAGTGGGTAATATTCTCACCATTTAAGTAAATCTCACCTGAGTTAGGTGGGATTAAACCAGTGATGGACAGAACTAATTCAGATTGCCCATTACCATCTATCCCTGCAATCCCAACAATTTCACCGTGTTTCACTTCAAATGAGAGCTTGTCTACAGCTACGATGCCTCGATGATCTTCAATATGGATATTTTGAACTGACAAAGCTACATCGGTCGGGTGTGCTAATTTCTTTTCGGTTTTAAAGTTAACGTTTCTTCCTACCATCATATTCGCTAAATCCACCGTTGAAGTTTCAGCCACATCAACGGTTTGAATTGACTCTCCTCGGCGAATAACAGTACAACGGTCAGCCACTTGCTTAATCTCTTTTAACTTGTGCGTAATAATAATTATAGACTTGCCTTCATTAGACAATTTATGCATTGTTTCCATTAGCTCGTCTATTTCTTGCGGCGTTAAAGAAGCCGTCGGCTCATCAAAAATTAAAATATCTGCACCACGGTAAAGGGTCTTTAGAATTTCCACTCGTTGTTGCATACCCACTGAAATATCTTCAATCTTAGCATCAGGGTCTACTGACAAACCATATTTTTTAGAAAGCTCAACAATTTTTTCGCGTGCTTGAGCCTTATCCACCACCAGTCCCTTGGTCGGTTCTTCACCTAGAATAATGTTTTCAACTACGGTGAAGGCTTGAATCAACATAAAATGCTGGTGCACCATGCCGATTCCTAACTCGACTGCTCTTTTTGGAGATCCGATTGTCACAGCCTTACCGTTCATATAAATCTGACCGGAGCTAGGTTCTAGTAAACCGGATAAGATATTCATTAAAGTTGATTTGCCTGCCCCGTTCTCACCAAGTAAGGCATGAATTTCTCCTTTTTTAAGTTCTAAATTAATCTTTTTATTTGCAAAAAAATCGCCAAACTTCTTGGAAATATCTCGCATTTCGATAACAGCATGATCCATGTTAATCGAAACTCCTTTCTCCATTGCTAATGTTCATAGTCCCTCATATTATATCGGATAATAGCATAAATTTCAGTAACAAATTTATTTTAATAGACCATGTTTTTTTAAAACTATTTTAATCATCCTTGGTCTAAAAATTAATCTTCATTTGATTCAATTAAGACTTGCCTTGGCTTACTCCCATCTTGTGCGGAAACTAAACCTTGTGCTTCTAGGTCATCAATCATACGGGCTGCACGATTATAACCAATTCTAAATTTGCGTTGGAGTTGTGAAATAGAGATAGTATCCTGTTCCTTAATCAACTCCACTGCTTCAAGATAATATTCATCATCAGAGGCTTCTGAGTTTAAGACACTCTCTTCACTGACGACAATATTTTCATCATAATTGGCTTGTCTTTGTTGCTTGATGAAGTCAGTAATGCGCTCTACCTCTTCATCAGATATATAAGCTCCTTGAACTCGGATCGGTTTATTCTTGCCCATGGGTTGGAAGAGCATGTCACCACGACCCAGTAATTTCTCAGCACCGACCGAATCTAGAATTGTGCGTGAATCTGTTCCAGAAGAAACAGCAAAGGCTAAACGAGAAGGAATATTGGCCTTAATAATTCCAGTAATAACATCAACCGAAGGTCTTTGCGTCGCTATAATCATATGGATACCGGCTGCCCTCGCCATTTGAGCTAAACGGATAATGGCATTTTCAACATCATTAGAGGCCACCATCATGAGGTCTGCTAACTCATCAATGATAACGACTATCTTCGGTAATTTCTCGTAGCCAGTTCCTTCTTCTTTGTTCCAACTCTCCACTTGTTCGTTATAGCCATCAATATTTCTCACCCCGCTTGTAGCAAATAGTTCATAGCGTCTTTCCATTTCTTCTACCACATTATTTAAAGCTCTAGCTGCCTTGCGTGGATTGGTAACCACCGGTGATAACTGGTGGGGTAAGTCGTTGTAGAGGGTTAATTCGACCTTTTTCGGGTCAATCATTAAAAATTTAATGTCTTCAGGTTTTGCCTTCATTAAAATAGAACAAATAATTACATTCACACCAACCGACTTACCTGAACCTGTTGCTCCAGCAATTAATAAATGGGGCATCTTGGTTAAGTCAGCCAGACAAACTGAACCTGAAATATCTCGTCCTAAAGGCACTTCTAAGAGTTTATCAGATTCCAAGCCCGCATCGACAATTTCACTAAAGGCGACTGGGCTGACTTGGGTATTTGGAACTTCAATTCCTATTAGCGATTTGCCGGGTATAGGGGCTTCCATTCGAATATCACGTGCTGCTAGTGCCAAAGCAATGTCATCAGATAAGGACACAATCTTACTTACCTTAACTCCCACAGCAGGTTCAATTTCATATTTAGTGACTGAAGGACCCAAATTGGCCTTCACTATCTTGGCATCGACCCCAAAACTTTCAAAAGTCAATTCTAATTTTTTTATATTGTCATTAATACGTTGATATTCTTCCGACTGGTCGACTACTGGTAATTTTTTTAGTAGCTTTTTCCCAGGGAACTGATAGGTTTTAGATTTCTTTTGTTTGGTTTTGGTTTGCTTTTGTAGTTCTTCCTTACTTAAAACCTGATCTAAGTCATCGTCAGTTAGAGCTTGCCTTTGATTACTAGCGTCTTGCCAATGACTAGCAGTAGCTAAGACATCTGCTTTATTAGGCGTTTGTTTAGAAAGTGCCTCATCAGCCATTTCGTCTTGTGCTATGGCTGTTTCAATTTCTTCTAGGCTTTCTACTTCCTTCGTTGGTAAAGGATTCAGCTGCTCTTTTGTCATTGAATCAATCGATTGACTATCAGCTTGAGAATGCGCTATTTCTTGATCGTGCATCTGATCAAAGAAGTCTAAATCCAAGACACGTCCTTCTTCTTGGGATAAACGTTTGGAGTTTAAAGATTTTTGCTGATAATCTTCTTGACGATAAGGCTTAAATTCATATTCTGTGGTGGGGTTAAAAGCGGGTTGGTCTTCTCTTTCGAAGGTTGGCATATAAGCTGTTCGATTGTTAAATGAAACATCCTTTGGAGGAAGACTTTGTGTTTCTTCTGTTTTCATAAAGAAGGAATAGAAACGACTAAATAGTGTTGTAAATACATTTTGCTTTTCTTGCTTTGATTCATTAAGTTCGTTGCCTTCAATATTCATAACCTCATCAGGATTTTCTTCCAATGGACTAGCAGCGATGATGTTTCGTTCATCGTTAAGATCATCACCTTTATCTTGGTAAACCTCTTTAAGTTCTGAAAAATCAGGAAAAAGTTCTTTAAAAAGATTAGTCATTTGGCTAAATAATTGCTGAATGGCTTGCCAACCGGTAATTAAAGGGCGATCTAAAAGAAAAATTAAGCCGATAAAGAAACTAACAAAGAAGAAGAGATAAGATCCCCATTTACCAAATAAATATCCGATACTGACATAAAGACCTGCTCCGACCAATCCACCCCCTAAGTTAGAAATACTTTGTTGAGATAATAATTCCTTACGGTAGATTCGAAATGCATGCTCAAACGCCGACTGCTGAGTATTATTTTGTAAGTAATCGTAATACTCAATAAAGTGTAAAGACCCTGCTAATGCGATTATAATTAAAAAACCACCTAAGAGTGGTCTCAAAGGTACATTAATTACTCTTCCTTTTAGCATCATCATGGAGCCTAAGAATAAACTGGTATATAAGAGAAGTCCGTAACTTTCACCTACCATTAAACGAAAACCATTAGTTAGCATTAAACCCATAATGCCCCAATTGAAAATAGCGACTAAACTTAAGAAAGTAATTAATATACCTAAAAATAAGTAGATTGATTGGTACTTCATTTGATTGGGTGATTGACTCTGACGCTTGGATTGTTTTTTCTTTTGAGCCATTCACATCACATCCTTTCAGAACTCTCGTGCATGGGTTATTATATCATTTATGATAAATGATATCGAACAAATTATCGTATTTCTAAGTTTATTAAAGGCTTATACCAATTAAAATTCAACTTCTAGAAATACTCTTTTATATGATTACTAACTTGATAAACCACAAATTTTAGCTTAGAATGTATCAAGTCATTGTATTTGTTGTAAAATAACACAAAATAATATATCGTTAATTATATCAATTAGATGGAGCGTGAAAAATGAAATTTATAAAAAAATATTGGAAGTTAATTTTTCTTATCTCGATGGTTTCATTGATAGCAACAGGCTGTATTCGCTATGATGCATCGGGTAACCCAACTGGACCTATCTATGAATATTTAGGAGTACCAACTGCTAACTTCTTAGACTTTTTAGCAGATATTTTTGGCGGTTCTTATGGGATTGCAATCATGATAGTTACCCTAATCACTCGTTTGTTTATGCTTCCATCGACTTATAAGATGACTAAATCATCAATGGAAAGCTCAGCTAAAATGAAATATGCCCAACCTGAAATTGCAGAAATTCAAGAAGAAATGAAAGGAACAGATAATCCACAAGAAAAAGCTGCTCTGCAACAAGAGTTAATGCAAGTTTACGGAAAATATGACATTAACATGTTATCGAACGTTTCTGGCTGTTTACCATTATTAATTCAAATGCCAATTATTTCAGCTGTTTATACAGCGGTTCGTACATCCGATAAAATTGCAGAGTCCTCTTTCTTAGGTATTCACTTGGGTGGAAAGAGTTTACTATTAGTTGGTTTAGTTGCAGCAACTACCTTCTTATCTAGTTGGTTAATGCAAAAAGGAACAGCTACACCCGTTTCCGATAATCCTCAAGCCAATCAAATGCAACAATCAATGATGTATATGAACCCAATTATGTTAGGTTATTTCACTTATATTTCTAACGCGGGAATCGGACTATATTTCTTCACTGGTTCTCTTTTCACTTTAGCTCAACAATTCTATATGAATCAGGTTGCACGACCAAAAATTCAAAAAGATATTGATGAAAAAGTCAAAAAGTATCAAAATATGCCGCGAGTAAAGCGACAGAAAAAAGCGAGACAAACGAAAAAACAATTAGAAAAAGTAAATGCTGACCGTATTGTGCCGGTTAAAAATCCAAAAGCTAGAAATGCTGGAAAGCAAAGAAAGAATAAATAAATCTACATAAAATGAGCCTCACCACATTATTGTGCTGAGGCTCGTTTTATTTTTCTTCTTTAGCAAGTTCTTTGGCAATCCTTTCACTTTTATAAATTAAGTGTTGGTCCGTTAAAATCGGAAACTCAACATAGAAGATCGATCCTCTTTGATAGACAGACTCCACCCGAATTTTTCCGTGGTAGCCTTCTACTAATTGTTTAGCGATACTTAACCCTAAGCCATTACCACCTTTGGCACGCGCTCGTGCTTTATCCACTCGGTAAAACCTTGAAAAAACACGCTCTTTATCTTCTGCTGTCATTCCTTCTCCAAAATCTTGGACAGCAATTTCAACCTTATTCATGGTTTGACTGACTGAAATATGTATCTCCGGACGATCTGTCGAATATTTCACAGCGTTATCAAGTAATATTACTAAGATCTGTTCAAAGTGATGATGATAAATATTGACATAAACTTTTTTACTTTTCTCATTATCTAAATAAAAATGAAAGTTTGGATATAAAATTTCAAAATTATGGTGGACTAGAGAAGCTGCGGTGGTGATTTCGGTTACTTCGTCTTTGTAATCCACGTCTACATGGTCTGCTCTTGAAAGGTCTAACATTTCTTGGACTAATTCCTTCATTCGTGTAATTTCTTGCAGCGAAGCAGAAATAGATTCATCTAAAACCTGCTGATCTTCTTTACCCCAGCGATTTAACATCTTTAAATGTCCTTCAACAATCGCTACCGGCGTTCTTAATTCGTGCGAAACATCTTCCACAAACTGTTTTTGACCCTTTACATAAAGCTCAATCTTATCGAGCAGTTTATTAACATGTAAACTTAAATCGCTCCACTCATCATTGGTTCGCGGTCGAACAACACGAACCTGAGAGAGAGTATCTCCTTCTAATAAATCTAAAGTGTTAATAACATAAGTTAAGGGCCTTAAAAAATAATGAGCGATTAAAAAGCCACATAATATTGAAATCAAAGTCGTTATTAGAAAACAACGAATCAAAAAATAATTTAACTTTTGAACATACGCTACTTTTGCCTCAGGTAGAACAATATATTGAACAATGCCTAATAATTCTTGATTAATACGACTCGAAATCCGACTAGAGCCGATTAGATAATTCTTTCCTTTTATATTTTGCCTTTCAAGCTCTTTACTAGATGATCCAATAGGATATTGAAAATGCTGACTTTCATTTAATAACTTTTGTTCGGGACTATATAGGCGAATGATAGTTTGGTCGTTAGAATAGTGATCTATTAAAAACTTAACTTTTGTCTCACTATCTTGTTCTTTTTGGTCAAGGAATTGTTGAGCTTGGAAAGGCTGATCTTGGTCGGATAGCCCCTTAATTAAAAATTCAAATTGCATCTGATGACTTTCCTTTGATTGTTCATCGTACATTTGAATCGTTAACTGGCGATAGATTAAAAGTGAAATAAATGACAGCATAATCATTGCTAAGGATAAGAAAATACCCCATTTCCATTTAAGCGAAAGGGGTTGGTCTTTCTTAAAAGTAAAGACAGAAGATGATTTAGTTTCTGATGACATAGCCTGTACCACGAACCGTTTGAATATAAGATTCTTCTCCTGGAATATCGATTTTATTTCTCAAATAACGGATATAAACATCCACCACATTAGTTTCAACCTCGGATTTATAGCCCCATACTTGTTCTAATAAGACATCTCGTGGCATAACCATATTGATATTTTCCATTAAAAAGACTAATAATTCGTATTCTCTTTTAGTTAAATCAATTAACTCACCTTGTCTTTTCACCATACGGCTTGATTTTTCAACCACTAAGTCCCTAAATTTTAGATAAGGTTGATTTTGAGTTCTTGATTCATCTTCAGTCTCGATTCGACGGAAAAGTGCTCTGAGTCTGGCTAATAATTCTTCAATGGCAAATGGTTTAACGATGTAGTCGTCTGCTCCTTGGTCAAGACCTGAAACACGATCAATGACAGAATCTCTAGCCGTCATAATAATAATAGGTACATCTTTAACTGGACGAATACGGCGTACAACTTCCAACCCATTTAATTCAGGTAACATTAGGTCAAGTAAAATAACATCCCACTTTTCTTCTAAGGCCTTTTCCAAACCACTGCGCCCATCATAACAGATAGCTGTTTCATAGCCTTCATGTTGAAGCTCAAGCTCAACAAAGCGAGCTAAGTTCTTCTCATCTTCAACAATTAAGACACGTTGATTTACATTTTTTACCATGCGAACTTCCTCCTATAGACTTAACTTACTAACCAATTAACGTTTATTAAGGTCTTAGACTATTGGTTTACTCTTTCTTCACGCGATTCATCCCAAATGAAATGGTAGCTGCCAACTTTATCCACACGTTCATAAGTATGCGCTCCGAAATAATCACGCTGTGCTTGAATTAAATTAGCTGGAAGTACTTCACTACGATACGAGTCATAATAAGCAATTGCGCTTGAAAATCCAGGAACAGCAACACCCGCTTGAACTGATAAAGAAACAATTTCGCGAACACTTGATTGATACTGATTAGTGATTTGAGTGAAGAAATTATCTAATAAAAGGTTATCTAATTCTCTATTACGATCAAAAGCATCAGAAATATCTTGCAAAAAGCGCGCACGAATAATACACCCTGCACGGAAGACACGGGCAATTTGGCTATAATTTAAATCCCATTGATATTCTTCGGAAGCGCTGCGATATTCTGCAAACCCTTGAGCATAGGACATAATTTTTGAAAAATAAAGTGCCTGACGAATTTTCTCTATCCACTGTTTACGATCCTTTTGGAAGCTAGAAGTATCATGCGAAGGTCCTTGAATAATTTGAGAAGCCTTAACACGTTCTTCTTTTAAAGCAGAGATAAAGCGCGCATAAACCGATTCTGTAATTGTAGGTAAGGGAACGCCTAAGTCTAAAGCTGATTGCGAGGTCCATTTTCCAGTCCCTTTATTACCAGCTTTATCAATAATCATTTCAACCATTGGTCGCTTGCTTTCAGGGTCTTTTTCCTTAAGAATCTTGGCGGTGATCTCGATTAGATAGGAATTTAATTCTCCTTGGTTCCATTCCTCAAAGACTTGAGCAATCTCATCTGCAGACATTCCTAATAATTTATCCATGATTGCATAGGATTCGGCAATTAATTGCATATCACCATACTCAATACCATTATGAACCATTTTAACATAATGACCGGCACCATTTGCTCCCATATAAGCCACACAAGGTTCTTGATCAGCTGGTGCTTTTGCCGCAATTTCTTTTAAGATAGGCTCAACTAATTCATAGGCTTCTTTTGGTCCACCAGGCATTAAGGCAGGACCATGTAAGGCACCTTCTTCCCCACCAGAAACTCCCATCCCAATAAAATGTATGCCAGAGTCAGCTAAAGTTTCTGCTCTTCTCATAGTATCTTTAAAGAAGGTATTCCCTCCATCGATTAAAATATCTCCTTGGTCTAAAAGAGGTAAAAGTGATTGGATTGTAGAATCAGTCGCTTGACCTGCTTTTACCATTAACAAGATACGACGAGGCTTTTCAATTGATTGAACAAAGGATTCCAAGTCATAGCTAGCTACTAAATTTTTATCTTTATTTTCGTTTATGGCTGCTTCTGTTTTAGACTGTGAGCGATTATAAATTGCTACACGATAACCTCTACTTTCAATATTTAACGCTAAATTCTTTCCCATTACAGCCATTCCAACTACACCAATTTGAGCTAATGTCATCTAATTATCTCCTTCACTTTCATGATTATCTCATTCTAACAAACTTTTAACTTGAATTAAAGTTAACTTAATAAAGACAAATTGCATTTTATAGGCGTTTGCGTTACACTATTTTTATCAATGGATAGGAGGTTCCAGCCAATGAAAGCCAACAAAAAAAAGAAAAGTAAATACGATCGACGTATAAAAATCTTTTCGATTATTATGGTGATTACCATGTTAGCTGGTGTCATTTTTAGTCTCGTAATTTCTTTTTTTCATTATAAAGGATAATAGGAATGAAGTGGATTCTGCCACTTCATTTTTTATTGATTCGATTTGGTTTTCCCAAACCATTTTTCCATTCCACCCTTTAGAATAAAGACTTGGTCATATCCATTCTTTCTTAATATATTAGCAGCTCTTGAACTTAAAAAATAATTATCATCCACTAAATAAACAGGAATATCTTTTCGAATTTCACTAAAACGCATTTTAAATTGCGACATTGGAATACTTCTAGCTCCTAAAATATGACGTGCATCAAATTCTCCTGCTTCACGAACATCCACCACTTGGACTTTGCGAATAATTTCATTTAATTCTCCACTAGCGACCAATTGGGCTGATCGTTTGCGCATTATCCAAAGGCTTACCCAGAAAATACCATAAACTAAAAGAACAGTTACAATTATCCACAAAAACAGTTCAAATATACTCATCATTATTTCCTACTTTCTTTTACTAAAATTAAATAAGCTGCTCCTAAAATTCCGGCGTCATTGCCTAATTCAGCTAAGCTTATTTGTGTTTGATCTTTGATAGGTTGAAAAACAAATTTTTGATATTGTTTTTCAATGGATTCCTTAAGGGAGTCTCCAGCCTTGGAGATACCCCCTCCGATAACAATCTGTTGCGGATTGAGAATGTTTGCTAAGTATGAACAAGCTAAGCCTATGTATTTTGAAAAGTTTTCAAAAATTTCCAGAGCAAAGTCATCATTAGCTTTTACTGCTACCATTAAATCCTCAGCTTCAACCACTTGGCTAGCTTGGAACATTTGGTACAAAGAAGATTGGCCTTGATAATCTTTAGCAAGAAGTTGACCCAAGTTATTGAGACCTTTGGCTGAAGCAATCGCTTCTAAGCATCCCTTTTTACCACATGAACAAGGAAAACGATCGGTAAAGTCCACTGTTATATGGCCAATTTCTCCCGCTGAACCCGAAGCTCCTTTAATCAAACGATTTTGGCAGATAATTCCTCCTCCAACTCCTGTTCCTAAAGTTAACATTGCTAAATCACTGCAACCCTTGCCTGCTCCTTGCCAGAGTTCACCAAGAGCAGCTGAATTAGCATCATTAATGTTCATAAAGGGAAGGTTGATTGCTCTTTCAAATTGGCTTTTAACGGGATGAGGGTGTACCCAATTTAAATTATAGGCTCCCTTAACTGAACCATCTTCTAAAATAGTGCCCGGACTACCCATTCCAATGCCTAGGTAATCTTCTGCTACTTCTTGTCTTTCTTCTAATTTGTTTTGAATAGATTCGATAATCGAAGGAACAATTTTTTGACCTTTATTTTGAGTCATGGTTGGTATTGACCATTTTTCAATAATTTGACCTTTTTGTGAAATAATGGCCATTTTAACACTCGTTCCACCCAAATCAATGCCGATAATCTTTTTCATATACAGCCTCCTAGCGATAGTTAAAAATTTTACCCATAATTAAGAAAGCAGTCAAAATAAATATTCCCCAAAAAACCCCTGATCTTATCTTCTTATCAACACTGGCATGCAATCGGTGACCTAGACCTAAGACTAAGGTCGTCATACCACCGTATACCGCTCCACCAAAATGTCCCCACTGATCAATCCCTTGAGAAGAAAAACCAGTAATGACATTCAAAATAATTAACAGTGAAAAATTAATGGCTCTTTGCCTTAAAACAATCATATTGGGATACATTTTCGCTAAGACAATATAAGCTAGAAACAAGCCGAAAATACCTGTCGAAGCACCTGCTGAAACATTGTCATTAAAGGCAAAAGAAAATACATTGCCCCCAAAACTAGCAAGTAAATAAATTATTAAAAAGCGTCCGTGTCCAAGAATTTTTTCTAAGTCTTGCCCTATAAAATAAAGAGAAAGGTTATTAAAAAGCAAGTGTTCAAAACCAATATGTATAAAGCTTGGTGTAATTAATCGCCACCATTCTCCACCATAAAGAATTAATTCATTGGACTTCGCTCCCGTTTTTATTAAAGCCTCTAAGGATGTTGTTGTTTGAAATCTTATTAACATATAAATGAAGACCATTAAGTTGATCGCTACTAAGGAATAAGTAACGAAGGGTAAGGCTAAAATACGTCTCTTTTTCATATTTGAAACTCCTTTAATAATTTGAAGTCCATTATACACTAAGTAGCTATTTTTTCCTATTGAGCCTAATTCAGTTAAAAATAAAAAGTCTAGGTCATTAATGGCCCAGACTTTCATAAAAATTATTTTTTAACTTCACGGTGTAATGTTACCTTACGATCTCTTGGGCAGTACTTTTTAACTTCCAGACGATCAGGATTGTTACGTTTGTTTTTATTAGTTAAGTAATTACGTTCACCGCATTCAGTACATTCTAAATTGATGTTTACGCGCATGATTTTCCCTCCAAACTAAAAAATATTTACTCTTCCAAGAACAGCACTATAAGATTATACCATTGTTTCTAAAATTTAGCTATGGTTTTTTATTGATAATAATAAGCTCCATGAGTTAACTGGCTAGCAATTTCATGAATGGTCATATCAGAGTTCAATTGATATTCGCCTGTTTGAATTAATGAAGATAATTGCCATTGTTCGATAAGGTTTTGAAACTCTTGAGCGGAGGTAATATATCCTTCTGTTTCTAATCGCTGAGAAATCTGACTAGCATTCTCTCCTTGACGAATTACAAAGGCTCCTTCAGCAGAAGCTTGGTTATTATCTTCACTTGCAGTTTCATCATTAGAATCTATGGATTCATCTTGTTCTTCAGTATTATCACTCTCATCTCTCAGTGACTCTAAATAATCAATTGATTCTCTTTGTTTAGCAACCTTTTCTGTTAAGGATTCGTTATCGGTGGTCACTTTTTCTAATTGTTTTTTTAAGTTTTCATTATCGCCTGTTAGTTTTTCTAAACTGGCTTCACTTTCTTTAACCTTGTCTTTTAATTGCCTGGTTTCTTGCCCATCAAGTAAGCTAGGTAAGGTCACTCCCTCGATTGGCACATACCCTTGAACAAAGGTAGCATAAACAGCCGTTAGTAAACTGGCAATTAGAAGCCCCACCCCTAATGATCTTAATTTTTCTTTTTTCATATTAAACCTCCTAACTAGCGGTTTTCAATATATTCATCGATCACGTATTGAATGGTTACGAGCTCTTCATCAACCTCATCTTCAATTTCTTTTAAGGTATAACCTTGTGAATAGTAACGAATGATGTCTTCGCGATTGCGATCATTGACATCATAATTGACACGCGGTTGAACCACTTCTTCTGCAACTTCAAGAGCTTCATGCTCTTCAACTGCTTCAATTGCTTCAAATTCTTCAGCATCTTCTTTGGGTGCAAAATAAACATCTTGAGCTGTTAAAGGCTGCATAAATTCTTCCTCAACACTTTCAATGGAAGTATCTTCCACCTTGAGTTGATTAATCGAATGTTGTAACTGTCTGATTTTTTCTGCGTGATCTTCAAGCTTTTTATTTAAGCTTGCATTACCTGTAGAGTCTTTGGTAAACAAAGACATCACCAAGACAATAATTGCCAGCACCAATAGAGCCAGTACTAAAATCCAAATATCCATTATTTCACCTCATCTATTTTTTCTCAGTTTAGCAAACCTTTGTGAAGATTTAAATAAATCTTTCTGAAAATTTAACCCTAATTAAGGCGAAGTTAAATTTTTCTTATTCTTATAATCAATAATAGTCTCTCTAGTGGCTGATTTCAATTCAAAGTAAGCATTATACACGTCCCGTGCTATTCGAGTGGCTTCACCACCGTATGAAGACTGGTTAAGGTAAGGGACAATCACGCTAATAGCTATCTCAGGATCATCAAAGGGTGCATAACCAATGTAAGTACCATTTATAACAGGATCATTTTTTGCATATTGAATAGGTCCTGCATAGAAGGCTTCTGTCGTTCCCGTTTTCGACCCTACTTGAAAAGGATAATCCTGCAAATAAAATGAAGCAGTTCCTTCTTGGGTATGGGAAACCATTCGCATTCCTTCTTGAATTCTTTGCATTTGGGCAGGCTCATTTTGAATGACATTCATTAACTTTGGTGGAATAGTGGTAACAATCCCACCTAATTGACCGTTTTTATCAGTTCCGCGAACTTCTTTAACCAATCTAGGTGAATAACGTTTGCCGTTATTAGCTATTGTAGAGACATATTGAGCCATCTGTAACGGTGTGTATAAGTCGAATTGACCATACGATAAATCAAGTGCTGAAACTAACATATTACTAGCAGGTGTATATCCCGTTGATTCATTGGGGAGGTCGATACCAGTCTTAGTTCCCAAGCCAAATTCAGCAAAGTTCCTTCTCAAAATATCGATGGTCCGAGGATTAATATTCAATCGTCCCTCTTCTTCATAATTGTATTGCCCACCGATACGCATGGCTAACTTAATCATGTAAATGTTTGAAGAACGTTGCAATGCAATCATATCATCAATAGGAATTTGCCCTGTTCGATTGAATAGGGATGTTTTCTCTTGAGAAGCTTGGAATTTTAATGGTTCATCAACAATTACATTATCTGTTAAAGAAATAACGCCTTCTTTATAACCCATTGAGATCATGGCAGG
The DNA here is from genome assembly GCF_050409485.1 of Facklamia sp. P12945. Lineage (NCBI taxonomy): Bacteria > Bacillati > Bacillota > Bacilli > Lactobacillales > Aerococcaceae > Facklamia > Facklamia sp. P12945. Next base: position 64,614 of record NZ_JBNUPJ010000003.1, on the reverse strand, counting down.
CTTGACACTAGACCCCATACCGTAGGATGTGTTAATGGCTCCTAAAGCGTCATCAACAATTTGCTCACGATTATAGGTATCATTTTTTTTATCATAAGCATATCTCTTACCGGAAATGCCTAATACTTCACCATTTTTTGGATTTAAGGCTACCACATAAACTCGATCATTTAATCCCTGTTCGGCTCCCATATTAACTAAACTGCTTTCAACAATCTCATCTAACTTAGCTTGAAAATCTGTATTGATAGTTAATACCAGATTGTTTCCTTTTGAACCTTCGTAGACTTTATCATTTTTTAGAATATCATCTTTAGCATCTGTCACAATATTAAAAACTGATTTAGAGCCTTTTAAAATCGATTCATATTGCTTTTCTAAATAAGAAATTCCGATTCGATCATTCATAGCATAACCTTTAAGCAATAATTCCTTAGCGTCTTCTCTTGGAATACCGCGCTCTTCAGTCGAAACTTGTCCTAGGATAGAACGAAGCATATCCTTTTTAGGATAAACTCTTTGCCAATCAGTCCCAATTTGAATGCCGGGTAAGTTTCTTAAGTTTTCACTCACCCTAGCTATTTCTTCTTGGGTAACATTTTTATTTTTTATCGTAACGGTCGATAACTCGTAAGCAGCTGCCATACGTTTATAGATGGCAATAATTTTTAATTCGGCTTCCGAAAATTCTAAATCTTCGTCTTCAACTTTTGATAATTGAGCTTCATAAGCCTGACTGCCTGATAAAAGCAGTTCCTCATCATTTAAACGTTTACGAATTTCGTCGATATTATTTACGATAAAATAATCTTTCTTATCTCTTTCGGTAACTCCTTGAGTTGGTAATTCAATTAAAGAGGCTAACTGAGTAGCAATTTTAATAAGATCTCCATTATCTACCCTCGAGGCACGATCTCTGGTAAAGAGAATAGCTCGTTCCGGTTGATTACCGACAATCACATCACCTTGGCTATCATAGATCATTCCACGAGGCACAGCCCCCGTTGAAATGGTTGATTCGGTTCGTTGAACCATTTTAGTAAGACTTTCTCCTTTATATAGTTGCAAATAGCCCAGACGAATAAAAAGGGCTGTAAAAGCTAAAAAGGCTGTAAAAAATAAAAGATTTAATCGCCTAGGTATATGTGAACGCTTCTTTTTTTTATTTTTATTTAATTTTTTAGGCATCTTCATCATACTTTCTGTAATCTATTTCTAAAGTCTAAGTTATTATAGCAAACTATACCTCAAGTTGAAACTTTATCCGTTAAGTCATAAATTAACATTTATTATTTTGTGATTTTATCACTATTTTTTGCTAAGATAGATAAGCAATGTTTCAAGAAAAAGGAGTTTTTTCGTGAAAATTAAAAGTAGAAAATATTTTATTTTAGTGAATATATTTATTAGCTTCTTAATAGCAAGTATGTTAGCCTATTTGATGAAATTTATTCCCATAGGAGATCAACAAGAACGTACCCTGCTCACCGTTGATTTAAGCCAGCAATACATCGATTTTTTCAGTTTGTATCAACGAGCACTCACAGAAAATCCTAGACTCTTCCTTTATTCTTTTGAAAAAGGAATTGGTGGTGAGATGATTGGCTTATGGGCGTATTATTTAATGAGTCCCTTTAATCTGATTTTACTATTTTTTAAAACTGAAAATTTAGATTTCGCCATTCTATTTTTAACCCTCATAAAACTGCTAGCCATTTCGGCCAGTTTTTATTATTTTGTTGAAAAAAAATACACCATCCAGCCAGTCATGAATATAGCTTTTAGTCAAGCCTATACCTTCATGTCTTATACCATGGCCTATCAACTGAATATCATGTGGTTAGATGGATTATTCTGGTTACCACTAATTGCACTAGGTCTAGATTATCTACTCAAAGAGAACAAACCGCTTCTTTATGTTTTTAGTTTAGCGATTGCAATGATCAGTCATTATTACATAGCTTATATGATTTCGATCTTTTTAATGGGTTATAGTCTTTTTGTCATTTTCGAAGATGAGAAACACCTTTCAATCAAAAAAGTTTTTTCGCAATACTTTTCTTTTATAAAATATTCACTGCTTTCAACCGGATTGTCAGGACTCTTTTTACTCCCTACTTTTATTTCAACTCTGAGCAGCAAAAATGCTCATAAGAAAGGATCCTTCGATTTTATTTTTGATTGTTCAAGTGAACACTCCTTGATGGATTTACTGGCCAAAAACTTTATCGGTGCTTTTAATTTTAATCAGTTATCCAACGGTTCAGCCAATTTTTATGTGGGCATGACTGTGGTAGTTCTTCTTATCTTATACTTTCTCTCAGCTAAGATAAGAATGAAAGAAAAACTAATCAGCTTTATGTTATTAGTCTTTTACTTTGCCTCCTTTACTTTCACTAATTTAGATAAGGCATGGCACCTTGGTCAATTTCCGATTTGGTATCCTTCTCGTTTTTCATTCTTAGTTTCATTCTTTTTATTAATTTTAGCGATTCGCTCTTATAAATACGTTCATAAGATCAGACTCTATCAAATACTCACCATAGTTTTTTCTTTAACAGTCTTTTGTTTATTTTATTTTTTGAATGATAATTATAGCTTTTTAAGTGATGCAAAAATCTTTTATAGCCTCATCTTCATGCTCTTAATTAGTTTTATTTTCTATCTTAATCGCAAGCCCAATAAGGGTTTGCTTTTCCTAATACTCCTTCTAACATGTGGAGATATGACTCTAAACGGTTACTTCATTTTGTCATCTAATGATCATTATGTGCAACCTTCTCGATTTAAAGATTATATTGCCTTATTGGATGAGATGATTGCCCCTGTTCAACCTAAAGAAAATGAATTCTATCGCATCCATAAGACCTTTAATCGAACAAAAAATGAATCCTTTTTCGCTAATTATCCTAGCGTCAATCATTTTGGATCAACCTTAGAGGCTTCTACTAGCCAACTGTATGGTTATTTGGGAATTCCACACACTAGTAATTCCATTTATTACACCAGTGGGACCCTGTTTACCGATGATTTTTTGAATATTCGCTACCTCATCGATATCACCTCCAATACAAATATGTATGCCACGGTTGAAAGTTACGCTTTATATCGAGAAGTCAGCGATTTTGATATTCGAGCGCATCAAAAACTCAAAAAAGAAAAGCGCTATGTCTACTATAAAAATCCGAATGTTTTGGGACTAGGAATGGAAGTATCTCCTGTGGTTATAAAAGCTAAGTTTAAAAAATATAAGCCCATTGAAAATCAAGAAATCTTATTAGACTTGCTGAACTTTGACGGTGAAAAGCTACAATTCTTTGAACAAAAAAAATTCAAAAAAATTGATTATCTAAATCTGAATGTGACCAATAAAGGAGATGGGGACTTCTATACCTATAAAAAAGAAAATCCCAAAAGGGATGCTTCTTTTGCCCTATCCTTTGATACTGAATCAAACAATCCCTTTTATTTTACTTTTCCTAATCATTTTTCTAACAACAGAGTTGAACTTATACTAGATAGTAAGCCTTATGAGTTTTATTCGCCTACTAACAGCCGCCAAATTATGGATGCGGCTTTTAAAAAATCAGGTAAAGAACATTCACTTAGAGTTAAGTTAAAGAAAAACACTTTTAAAGCCAACCTTATAAATCTCTATGAATTCAACCTTAAAAACTATCAGCAGTTAATCACAAAAAGAAAAAACAAGTCTCTAAAAATTACTTCTTTTGAAGAAAATACTTTGGAAGGCCAAATTAATATTGAGCAAGAAGAAGGATATTTGCTGATGACATTGCCTTATGATCCTTATTGGCATGTTAAAGTGGACAATCAGTCTGTAGAAGCCCTTCCAGTTTTAAATGATACTTTAATGGCTATTCCAATGACCAAAGGTAAACATACAATTAAGATGACTTATTTCCCCGACTCTATCTATTATGGTGGCTTGGTTAGCTTTCTAGCTATTGCTTTATTAATAGTAGATCAAAACAAATTTCGCCATAAAAATAAATAATTCATGTTATAATAAATATAGGCGTCCAACTTGCATAATGCTGAATAGTTGGATAAGATAGCTCTATTAAATTATAGAATAAAGGATGTTTTATTTGAAAAAATTATTTTTTATCCTTAAAAATGGCTTGAATAATCCACGCTTTTATATCGAGAGCCTCAATGTCAAATGGAAGCAAGTATTAGTCCTTCCTTTAATTATCACCATTTTAATGGCTTTGAATTTTGGAAAAGCCCTTTTTCCAACACTGCGATCCATTCAAACAGATATTAATGAAAGCATTAATTATCTACCTGATTTCCACATTAATGCGGGTGAACTCCAGCTTAATGAAGGCGAGAAAGCTCTATATTATGAATCACGACAATTTCAATTAATTATAGACGATCAGTTGACCAATCTTTCTGAAGGAGAAGGTTTAATTTTAAAGTCAGTAGATAATAGAGACCCTCAATTGACGAGCACCTTCAACTTGTTACTAGTTAAAAACCAAATACTGGTCTATACACCCGAAAATGGTCAGGTTTTTGCCTTTAATCATGATATGGTCACTAATAAAGAAAATCTAGCGGCCGTTTTGACTTATGCTAGTCAATTTAGTTTAACTCAACTCTTCTTTACTATAATAATGACTTGGATAGCCGCGGTCTTCGCTCACTTTTATTTTCTAGTTATTACCTCTTTATTAACCGGTATCTTGAACATGCGTTTAAACTTTCCTTTACCTTTTATGGTGCGAATGAAGTTAGTTATGGTTTGTTCTTTTGTGCCAATCTTAATGATAGAAATCATTAAATTATTATGGTCAGGCTTTTATGTTCCTTTCTATCTCTTTGTGGGCCTAACACTCTTTATTATCTACCATACTTTTAAACAACATACTCTCTTCATGCATCAATTGTTATCTCATATGGATATCAACATTATCAAAGAAGAAGATATTAAAACAGATGAAGACAAAAAGGACTCCTAATTCAGGAGTCCCTTAATTTGTCTTATTTTTTCGTTCTTGTCTAGCTCTCAATTTATTTTTACGTCGGCCAACTGAGCGTTTATGCTCTTTTATTTCTTGCTTCAGTTTATTTTTATAGCCTGGCTTGACTTTAGTCTTCTTAGCGCGATTAATTAATTGTTTTACCTTAGGATCTTGTGTTTTTTCTTGTGTATTTTTGCGAACGGAGCGTCGACTCCGATGATCAACTTCTTTTAACTCACCCTTACTATATTTGACTTCAGTAAATTTAATACCCTTGGCTTCTAAGCTCTCAATAGCCGCTTCATCGTCAGGCCCCATAAAGGTATAGGCTGTGCCGGTTAAGTCATTTCGCGCTGTTCGACCGACACGATGGACAAAGAATTCTAAGTCCTTTGGCAATTCGGTATTAATAACGTGCGAAATACCTGGAATATCAATTCCTCTGGCCGCAAGATCAGAAGCCACCACATATTGAAACTCTAGATTTCGAATTTGTTTCATTAAACGATTTCTTTCTCTTGGTTGCATGCCACCATGAATGGTGGCTATCTTTAAGCCCTTGCTTTTTAAAAATTCACTTAAGTCATCGGCATAATTTCTAGTATTACAAAAAACAATTGCTAAATAGGGCTGACCCATTGTTAATAGATTATAGACCATTTCCTCTCGTTTGATCCCTTTGATATCAATTAAGTAATTTTCCACTTGGTCAGTTAGCACTTGCTTCGGTTTAATCGTAATCTCTTTGGGTCCGGTCATGTATTTATTTAAGAACACTGCTACCTGCTGAGGAATCGTAGCAGAAAAAACCATCATTTGCAGATTCTCTGCCATTCTAGAAGCAATTTCATCGACAATTGATAAAAAACCCAAATCAAAAGTCATATCCGCTTCGTCCACAACCATCGTCTTAGCTGTTTGTACCCATAAAGCATTGGCTTGCATCAGATCAAAAATTCGCCCTGGCGTTCCAATTACTAGATGCGGTTGTTGGTTGGCTAATTTATCTATCTGTCTTTCCTTATCCGTTCCACCTATAAAACGTGAAATTCTGATACTCTCACTTTGATCACCTACTAATTCCGTCGCAAATTCATAAATTTGATTGGCTAATTCACGACTAGGAGCTGTAATAACTGCTTGAACTTTTTGATCGCTAGGATCTAATTGCTCCAATAACGGAATAAGAAAGGCATGTGTTTTTCCTGACCCAGTTTGAGACTTTACAATAAGGCTCTCGCCTTTTAAGGCAAGAGGGATCACTTCTTCTTGCACCGGGGTCAACTTTTTAAATGATATTCTATCCAGTGCTTGCTTAATAAATGCTTTTATATTTAATTCATTAAAATTCATATATTTCTCCTCTATATATTCTTTTGCTTATAATAACGTCATTCGTAAAAAAGTATACCATAAAGCTATCTGATAAAATATGACGGATTCTTAATCTTGAATCCAAGATCTAATTTGATATAATAAAAACTATGTAAAAATGGAGGCATCATAAAGATGAAAGAATATCGCTTAATTATGACTATTTTTGGGGCTAGTGGTGACTTAGCCCACCGTAAATTATACCCTGCCCTTTATCAATTATATAATAAAGGCTTTTTAGCTGACCATTTTGCAATAATTGGGACCGCTAGACGAGCATGGGACGATGAATTCTTTCGTCAAGTGGTTAAAGAAAGTCTTTCACAAGCTAAACAAGCGAATGAGAACATTGAAGATTTTCTCTCGCATTTTTATTATCAAGCTAATGATGTAAAGGAAAGTCGACAGTATAACCAACTTAAAAAGCTATCTCTTTTTCTCTCAGAAAAATATCAAACTCAAGGAAATCAGATTTTTTATATTTCTTTATCTCCTAAGTTATTCCCAGTTATTACCAGTCAATTAAAAAATCAAGGCTTACTCACTGACCAGGGATATAATCGACTAATTATTGAAAAACCTTTTGGATATGATGAAAAAACAGCTGAAGAATTACAGACTCAGTTAACTCAGTCCTTTGATGAAAATCAAATTTATCGAATTGATCATTATCTAGGTAAGAGTATTGTCAATCAAATTCTACCCATTCGGATGAACAACTTTCTCAGCCAATTCCTATGGGATCCAGCCAATATCGACCACATTCAAATCACTTTAGATGAAGAAATTGGAGTCGAAGATCGTGGAGCCTATTATGAAACTAGTGGGGTCAGTCGCGATATGATCCAAAATCATGCCCTGCAATTATTAACCTTGATCACTATGGACCTACCTGCTAATAGGAGTAATGAGGCTTTAAGGCAGAAAAAAATTGATCGATTGAAACAATTGAAACACTATGCTGACTTAGAAGTTTTAAAAAAACATGTGGTACGTGGGCAATACATACAAAGTGAAGACCAAAGTCACGTAGCTTACCGTCAAGAAAAAGACGTTGCCAGTGACTCGACAACCGAAACCTATATGGCTTTAAAAATAGCTATTGAGCAAGATAAATGGGCAAACACCCCCATCTATTTGCGCTCAGGTAAGCATCTTAATAATAAACAGACCGATATTAAAATAATCTATAAGAAGCAAGCTGAAAATGTTCCAGCTAACTATTTACAAATTGAATTAGCTCCTCATGCTGGCATTCGTTTGTGCTTATCCCAGTCTGATTCTACCCATCGTAACGAAATTAAAGAGCTCAATTTATGCTATCATCTTCCACGAGAACTTACCAAGGTTATACCAGGTGACTATGAAAAATTACTTTTTGACTGTATGAACGGCGACCTGAGTAATTTCGCTCACTACCTAGAAGTCAAGTATGCTTGGCAATTTATCGATTCCATTCATGCTCTATGGCAAGAAGAAAAAGATCCCGATTTGGCTTTCTACCCTGCCCAGTCTAACGGACCAGAAGCAGGTGACTATCTGATCGAAAAGGACAATCGCTCATGGTTTAATGAATAACAAAACAAAATAAAGATCCTTTCACTTTAACCTGTACTAGGCACTGCCCCCAAATAGTGAGGCAAACATAAAAACACCTCCGTTGAATTCGTGTGAAATGAATTTAATGGAGGTGTTTGATTAGGGTTAATCACCTAGCTTACTCTGCAGAAACAAAATCGAAATGTATTGAAATGAAAAATGAAGGCCGGACTAATAAACAAATAATAGATGAATGAAACATTAAGAACACATCTCAAGTAAAAACTTGCTGGCCTTGGGATCGTTAAAGTCAAACCTAGCGCTTCAATCAAGCTGGAGGTAAAGAATAGACTTATGGCAAAGGATTAGAAGAACTTAGCGAGATAGATCCACTCAAAATCAAATTAAAACGTCAACAAGCAGCCTAACAAAGGTATTTTTTATTCTGTCCCATTTATGGGGTGCAGTGCCACGTTAAAGGGAAAGAACTTTTTATCGATTAGATTATTAAATGTTTTGATCTTTTAAAAACTGAGCATTAACTTTAATCATTTGATCAATTAGCTCTTTTTTCTCTTCATCATCATAAACATTGGCTCCCGAAGCCATTTCATGACCACCGCCATTAAACTGGATCGCTACTTGATGAATATTTGGGCCTTTTGAGCGAATACGTGCACGATACTCTCCATGTGAGTCTTCTTTTTCAATAAAAATAACCCATGTTAATACTTCTTTTAAACGTCCTGGTAAATTGGTAACCGCATTGGTTCCATCAACCGTCATTCCTCTTTGAATTAAATCTGCTTGTTTCAAGGTCATTGTTGCTACTCCCTTTTCATACAATTCAATTTGATCAATGGCAAATGATTGGAAATTTAATTCATTGAGTGATAACTCATTCATCTTGCGGTTAATTTGAGTATTTTCAGCTTGATGAGCCATCAAATAAGCTACCGCCTCAAAGGTTGCTTGAGTGGTATTTGAATGGAGGAACCGTCCTGTATCACCGACAATGCCCGCATATAGGAATGTAGCAGCTTGTGGTGAAAGGGTCAATTGACCTTGAGAATGCATGATCATTTTAGTAATGAGTTCTGCAGTTGAAGAACTTAGAATTTCAACAATTTCCAAGTCAGCAAAGTGCTCAACTACCAGATGATGATCTATTTTGATTAAAGTATTATTTTGAATGTGATCATTTCCGTCAATCCGTTCAAAAACTGGTGTATCTAAAATAATTACCAAAGCATCTTCATAATCCTGTCTGTCAACATTATCCATACGGCCCAACCACTCAATTCCCTTGCCCATCTTGCCAGCAGCTAGGACAGTCTTATCTGGAAAATTATGTTTGATTGTGGCCTTCAGCCCTAATTGTGAACCAATCGCATCTGGATCTGGATTGATGTGTCGATGAATAATAATACGATCATATTGATCAATTAGACTTATTAACTTTTCGATTAAGCTTTGCTTAACTGTCATTAGTTAGACTCCTTCTGTCTTTTATTTACCATTTGTGAACCAACTGTTGCTTGAGCGACCAGAATATTTTCAACAAAAACTTTCACTTGAGAAATTGCCGAACGTCGATTGTAGTTAGAAATTTCAACTTGAAATTCAATCAAGTTTCCTAATTGAATAAATGTGAAATAATTAAGATTAAGTGATTCAAGAATATTATTATGACCTGTTAAATCCTTTACCTTGATAATTGCAACTTGGGCAATCAACTCACAAAGCCCTCCATAGGATAAAGTCCCCAAAGTATTAACCATCTGGGGTTGGACCTCAAACTGATAATCATAACGATTTTTAAAATCATTACGGTTAACTTCAACCAAGTGTTTTAACAGATCGTGTTCGAAGGTATTAGCTGTTTGTGGTTGCTGTTGAATATTTTGTAAGGCCTTCATAACATCTTGGCGAGAAACGACACCCAAAAGTTGCAAGTTGTCAGCAACAACGGGAATCATTTCAATATCTTCCCAAATCATCTTATATGAAACAGATGCTAAACTCATATGCGGCTTAACAGTAATGACATTTTTACTCATCGCCCGTTCAATTGAAACACTGTTACCTCTTCCCATTAAATCATTAGCAGTTACGACTCCTACTAAACGCTTATTGGTCACCACTGGGAATCTTGATAAACCAGTTTCACTCGATTTCTTCTTAAAATTCTCAATAGTATCTGAAGGCTCCAATGATACCGTTCTTTCAATAGGAGTATAGACTTCTTCAACTGTTACAATTTCTTGCTTAATCATTTGCTCGTTGATTGATTGATTGATTAATGAGGCAACAGTATAAGTATCATAACTAGTCGTAATAATGGGTAGCTCTTCTTGGTTTGCTAGTCTTATAATATCGTGGTCTGTTTTAAAGCCACCTGTTATTAATACAGCGATACCATTCTTTAGGGAGTGTCGGTGAACTTCAGACCGATTACCAACAATAATCAGGGTCTGACTTTCAAAATATCGCTCCATAGCTTGCAAGGTCATCGCTCCAATAATGAATTTGGTCAGGGGTTTATCCAGTCCTTTTTCCCCCCCTAAGACCTCGCCATCAATTAGAGGGATTATATCACCAAAGGTTAAATGGCCGACTGATAAGTGATTTTTCTGTTCAATACGTATAGTCCCTACCCGTTCAATAGTCGAAACAAGTCCCTTTTCTTCAGCATCTTTGATAGCACGATAAGCAGTTCCCTCACTCACTTGCAATTGCTTAGCTATGCCTCTGACAGAAATTTTGTTTCCTATGGGCAAGGATTGAATGTATTGGATAATGCGTTCATGCTTAGTTCCCAAAGAATCACCTCAAAATCTTATTTATTAATAATATATCTTAAAGCCACATCTAAAATCATTTTAATCACAAAACCTACCATAAAACTCATGGTTGCTAAGTCTGTATTGCCTTCTGTTTGTGATTCTGGAATTAATTCTTCCACTTGAACGAAAATCATAGTCTTCAGCATAATGCAAGTGCGAAACAAACTGATCCATTAAGCGTAAGAAGACACCACCAACTAAAAAGCCAACTGCTGCTGGAAACCGTTCAGAAATTTTAAAACCAACACTGGCAAGTTATTCTAAAGCAGGAGCTAAAAGTAACCAGAAAGAAGCTGCCACCTTAATTTCACCTGCTAATCCCTGCATCATGGCTAGTAATTTATTGTCTACTTTCTTTACTAAAAAACAAAAGATGCAGCAAATACAGTACATAAACATGTTCCTATGCCGACTATACCCGACTGAAAGATGGGGTTCAGCTGAAGAAACCCTTCCATTTTATATCCTTCTATTAAATATCTAATTGAATGGGTAAGGGTTCACTTTGAGGGTCTAATAACTTGGATACTGAAATTCCTAATAAACGAATCTCTCTATTTGCCTCACCGTGATCTTCCCACAATTCTATAGCTTTATTCATTAATTGATAACGATCATTAGTTGGATAGGCAAAGCTGTCTTGCCTGGTCACTGTTTCAAAATTACTGTAACGTATCTTAAGAGTGAGCGTTTGACAATATAAATCTTTAGCATTTAGATCTTGCGATATTTTCACTACTAGTTGGCGTACTTTTTCCTTAATAACCTCCTCATCTAAAAGGAAAGTTTGAAAGGTTTGTTCAGTTCCCATCGATTTTCTTTGCCGATTTTGACTGACAGGCACATTGTGAATACCTCGAACCTTAAAATAAAGTGAGTGTCCCATTTTTCCAAATTTAGCAATTAATTCTTCGAGTGAAAACTTTGCTAGGTCTGAGCCAGTTTTAATGTTATGGCTTTCAAAAATACTTAAAGACTTAGCGCCTACCCCATAGAAATCTTTAATTGGGAGCGCATGAAGAAAAGGTATGGCTTCATCCGGAGAAACCAAGGTAATACCATTCGGTTTATGAAAATCTGAAGCCAATTTAGCAATAAATTTATTATAAGAAACTCCTACTGAACAACTTAGATGAATTTCTTCATAAATTTGAGCCTGGATAAGACGAGCGATTTTTAAAGCTGATTCTTCCTTTATATGATTTTTCGATACATCCAAATAGGCTTCATCTAAGGATAGAGGCTCCACTTGGTCAGTGTATTGATAAAAAATTTTGCGAATTTCTTGCGAAACCGAGCGGTAATAAGCCATATTGCCTTTGATAAAAACAGCTTGAGGACAGCGCTTATAAGCTTCCAAAGAAGACATTGCAGAATGAATACCGTATTGACGCGCTATGTAATTACAAGTGGTCACAATCCCTCGTCCATTAGTTAATTTTGGATGTTTAGCAATAACTACAGGTTGATTGCTTAAGGACGGATTATCACGAATTTCAATGGAAGCATAAAAGGCATCCATATCCACATGTAATATTTTGCGACTTGTATCCGGTTTAGGATCATCGAAAGTAAGTAAGCCATATCTCATATTTAGCCTCCTAAAGGCTTCATATCCTAATAATAATACTATAAAGCTAGATAGAATAAGTGAAAAAACATTTATTAATAAGTAATAATTACCTACTAATAAATGTTTCAATTATTCATTTAAGATGCTAAGACTTACACATTAGCATCCGTTTCTAACTTCCCTTCAACAGTGGTTTTATTTTCAGAAGAGTAGACGGTTTCATCATTTGTACCCGCACTCTTAAGAACATTTGCTACCGCACTGATTTCAAAGGTTAAATATATACCTTCACAGTCAATTACAACAAGGCCTTCTTGCTGTTTTACTTCATCTACTATTCCATGCAATCCCCCAATTGTAACTACTCCATCACCTGCTTGCATTGCCTCAATCATTTGGCGCTTTGCATCGGCCGCTTTTTTTTGGGGACGAATCAACATAAAGTAAAATAAAGCGAACATAATAAGCATTGGTAAAAAAGCAAAATAACTATTTCCCATTAAAAATTCCTCCTCTAAATATCTCTTATATTATAACAGTTTTTTAAGACTTTCTCCATTAAAATTCTGGAGCATTTGGTTTGTTATAACCATATTCTTCACGAAAAGCTTGACGAAACTCTAATAAATTATCTTCTCGAATGGCTTGACGAACATCACGCATCAATTGCAATAAGAAATGGGTATTATGTATCGAAGTTAAACGTAACCCAAAGGTTTCTTGACTCTTCATTAAATGGCGAATATAAGCGCGACTATAATTACGACAGGTATAACAGTCACATTTAGGATCAATGGGGCTATAATCACGTGCATATTTAGCGTTTTTCACCACTAATCTTCCTTGCGAAGTCATGCAGCTACCGTTTCGAGCAATGCGAGTAGCTAAGACACAATCAAACATATCCACACCACGAATAGAACCATCAATTAAGGCATCAGGAGAACCAACCCCCATTAAATAGCGTGGTTTGTTTTTAGGAAAAACTGGCATTAAGTAATCTAGGACTTCATTCATTTCCTCTTTAGTCTCGCCCACTGATAAGCCGCCAATGGAATAGCCTGGGAAATCTAAAGCAATCATGTCTTTAGCGTGTTGTAAGCGCAAGTCTTTATAACCTGCCCCTTGGCAAATGCCAAAGAGTGCTTGTTTTTCAGGATTTTGATGTGCTTTTAATCCTCTTTCTGCCCAACGACTAGTTCTAGCAATCGACTTTTTAACGTAATCATAAGGCTGATGATAGTCTGGGCATTCATCAAAGGACATGATAATATCTGATCCCAAAGCATTCTGAATTTGAATGGCTTTCTCAGGAGATAAGAATAATTTTTCTCCTGAAATGTGATTACGAAAATGAACGCCTTCTTCTTCTATATCACGAATCTCACTCAGAGAAAAGACTTGAAACCCTCCTGAATCGGTTAAAATCCCTTGATCCCAGTTCATAAACTTGTGAAGCCCGCCTGCTTGCTCAATAATCTCTTCACCAGGCCTTAACCATAAATGATAGGTATTACTTAATATCACACCCGCTCCCATATCTTTTAACTCTTCAGGTGATAATGATTTGACGGTAGCTAATGTTCCTACCGGCATATACATGGGGGTTTCAAATGAGCCATGTGGAGTATGAAGTATCCCTAATCGAGCTCCCGTATGTTTTTCTTCTTTGATTAATTCATAAGTTATAGCAGCCACTATTTACCTTCCTTTCTATTATTTCAATTCCACTTTAAAAATTAATGGATAATTTTTTCCAGTTAAATAAAATTGATCCGCTTCAATATGAGCAATCCCATTTAAGACATCCATTGTTTCTCTTTGTTCTGCTGTAAGATCCAACTGATCGAGCATAGGAGTCAAATCATATGTTTTAAGTATTTGACCACTTTGGGGATCAATTTTAACAATGCGATTATCATACCAAATATTAGCGTAAATTGCATCATTGGCATATTCCAACTCATTTAACTGATCTAATGGCTCTCCTTCTAAATTCACTTCCACTTGATCAACTAATTTAAAGTTGTCAGGATTATAAGTATAGATAGTTGATGACCCATCAGACAAGTAGAACAGATCTTTTTCCTCATTATAAGCTAATCCCCATCCTTCACCTTTTATTTCATAAGTGTTGACTAGTTCTTTGGTCTTTAAATCCCATTTGAAAACTTTGCCCTCTTTCCAAGTTAACTGCCAAAGTTCATTGTCACGCAAAGAAATCCCTTCTCCAAAGTATTGGTTATCTAATCCAATGGAGCGGTCTAACAAGCCTTTTTCCCAATTAAAATAACCCCAAGCTGATTCTCCGTATAAACCTGTGCCGATTAAGAGTTGGGCCTCTTGATCAAGCTCAAATCCTTGTATAAATAAATTTTCCTTGATAGGGTATGTCTCAATTAAATAGACCCCTCCTAAGCTACCATTAGCTATAACGTTTCTTGTAAAAGTAAGACTAACTAACAATAAAATAGTGAAATTCAATATTTTAAACATCATTCATTCCTCCTATAAAAAAACTTGATAAATCCTTAAGAATATGCTGACTTGAATCTTGATTGAATCTTGGTAAAATAATAACAAACATTGTAACTGAAAGGAAATTGAATATGACTTTTTATCAGTTTGCCGTAGCCATTTTACGCTTTCTCTTTCGTCTTTTTAATGGGAAATCCTATATAATTGGCAAAGAAAACATTCCCGATCCCAATCAATCAACTTTTATTCTAGCAGCCACTCACCGCTCTTTTTGGGATCCATTATACTTGGCCATTGCACTTTATCCACTTGAAATTTCTTTTATGTCAAAAGAATCAATTTTTCATAATTCTTTGTTAGCTAGCATTTTACGAAAGGCACATGTTTTTCCAGTTAATCGAGAAAAACCTAGTCCTAAAACGATCAAAATAGCCGTCAAACAATTAACTGAAAAAAATTTGAATTTAGGTATCTTTCCTTCTGGTAGTCGGTACACAACTGAAATTAAAGGTGGAACTGCTTTCATTCAACGTCTTTCAAAAAAAGACATCATCCCAATTGCTATTCAACCACCTTTAGACTTTAAATCATTCTTTAAGAGACAAGGAGCTAAAATAGCTTTTGGACCTGCCATTAAATATAATCCTGAATTAGATTATAATAAAGATCAACTAGCTAAAATAGACCAGGAATTGGCCAAGGCTTTTGATAATTTGGATCATCAATTAGACCCAAGCTTTAGCTATGTTCCTGCTAAAAAGAAATAATTATTACGCTTTATAAAAAAACTCCTACCCTTGAAGCTGTCGTTAAGCTGCTCTAGGGAGGAGGTTTTTAATCTTAAAAATAATTTATTGTATACTTGATTAAAGAAAACCTAATTTTCTGCGCCTTTTCTGCTCCTTAAGGACAGAAAACAGTAACAAAAATTGTGAAAGCAAAAACATATTTTCAAACAAAGCTATTTCGATTGCATCTTCATAGACTGCATGATTTGCTGAACTTTTTTCTTGGAAGGCTTTTGCCCCATTTGCGCCATCATAGTCGTAATCATGCGCTCATCAATAGGTGGATTTTCTTTAAAATAATTCATCATATACTTCCGAGCAATAAAGAAACCTAACACTGCTCCTGCTACCAATGCTAAAATAACAATTAAAACCCATGAAAATGTTGACATACCATCTCTCCTTTTAAAAATTTAACCGATTAAATACTCTAACCTATTAATCTTTACGATTATGCATTCCTTTAGCTTTTTGAATTCTTTTAACTTTTTCAGGTGTTAAATCATTTCCATCTGAATCGACAATTTTAACTCCCTCAACCTGTCTTACCATGTGCTGTCTGAAGACTTTTAAGTACTCTTGTCTTAATTGATTCTGTTCTTCTTTTTCTGAATCCGTAAGGCCTTTAGTTTTTTGAAGTTTAGCTAACTCATTAATTCTTGCTAGTTTTGAAGATGAAAGCATAGCGATCCTCCTTTGCTACGAACATTTGTTTGATTTATAATTCTACTTCTGCTACAATTAAATTATCCTATAGAAAGAGTGAGTGAAATGATTAAGATAACGACCAAGCAATTAAACGTGCTACAATCTATTTATGAATTACTCAATGAAAATGGTTATCCACCCACTGTTCGCGAAATTGGAGCGCGTGTTGGACTTTCTTCTCCATCCACTGTCCACGGTCATCTTGACCGATTAGAAGAAAGTGGACTGATTGAAAGATCTGCCAGTAAAACAAGGACGATTGAAATAACGGCCTTGGGAATTAAAAAATTGGGCATCAAATCCGATAAAGTACCTTTACTCGGCTATGTTGCCGCAGGTGCTCCGATTCTTGCTGAAGAAGAAGCTATGGAATATTATCCTAAGCCTACCGATCTTCAATATGATTCAAGCGAATTATTTATGCTGATCATTAAAGGTGAATCCATGGTTAATATTGGCATTTTGGATGGCGATATCATCACCGTCCGCAGACAAGCAACTGCCAATAATGGTGAAGTCGTTGTTGCTATGACTGAAGATAATGAAGCAACATGTAAAACTTTTTATAAGAAAAAAGATCATATCGTACTTCGCCCTGAAAATGATACCATGGACGATATTATCTTGCCCGACGTTTCAATTTTAGGCAAAGTAGTTAGTCTTAATCGCTATTTCTAATCAACTCAATTAAAGATTAGCCTAACCAGAGATTAAAACTGGTTAGGCTCTTTTTATTTCTAATAGTGCATTAGTGTGAAATACTTGTGATCTCCCAACTTCTCTTTTCCTTTTAAGTCATCTAACTCAATAAGAAAAGCACACCCTGCGACAATTCCTCCAAGATTTTCCACTAATTGGATAGTTGCTTGAATGGTTCCACCTGTTGCTAATAAATCATCGGTTATTAAGACTCTTTGGCCCGGTTGAATAGCATCTTTGTGGATTTGTAAGACATTTGATCCGTATTCTAAACTATAGTCTACTTCAATTGTTTCTCTAGGAAGTTTACCTTTTTTACGGACAGGGGCAAAGCCCACTCCAAGCGCATAAGCAACTGGGCATCCAATAATAAAACCACGCGCTTCAGGCCCTACGACCATGTCCACCTTTAATTCTCTAGCATAGTCTACTATCTCTTGAGTCGCTGCTTCAAAAGCGGGACCATTTCCCATGAGAGGTGTGATATCACGGAAAATAATACCTTCTTCTGGGTAATTATCAACACGAGCGATATAGTTTGTATAATCCATTTTAAGTCTCCTTATTTATCCAGCTTTTCACTTGATCAAGTGTTTGAAAATTCAATAATTTTTCTGCTTCCATGGCTTCTTGATACTTGCTCATGGCAGGCAACTCCATTAAATCAAGTTTGTTGGCTTGCTTAAGCTGGTTCATGATTACAAGTCCATCTTTTATTGTAACAAAACCCGCCTCAAAAAACACCACAATCATTGTTTTTATTTTTATTAATGGAATTGATAAATAGCTAGAAAGAACTTGTAAATCTTTTAGTTGAAGACTACCTTCTTGCTTAAGCAGTTGGAACAATTTTGCAAAGTCTTGACGCTGGGGCAAGCCTGCTAAATATCTGGATTCTACAACAACACTGGCTAAATAAATTTTTTCCCATCCGTGACTCTTTAAAAGTTTTTTTAGTTTATTAAGATTTTGGGGGGGCTCAATCAACACTAGATTTTCATATTTAAAATTAATGGGTAATGCTTCATAATTAATCAATTGATAGTCGTTTTTCAACTGTTCAGAAAAGAGTGCCGCATTTTTTTTATCTTGAAAACAATAAACCACCTCAGACAGCTGTTTTAATTTTTCAAAATGTGTTTTCCCTCGGTAATCAATCCACAATTGCCCTTCCAAATTAAAATCTTTGACAATTAATTGACATTCTTTTTGTTGTTTCCATTCGTTAATTGACAGTTCTCCAACCATATCCAACTGAATACCCAATTGACAATCTTCAAAGTCATCCGCCATACTAAACGCTATGGCAGCTAGTGAGTTTGCAGTGCCTGATTGATTAAATTTCATTTTAACATGTTGTTTATTCGCCCCAATTACTCTTTTTTCAATCATCTTTAAGTCCTTAAATAAAACAATAGGCTTAGGATTATGCATACCGAAAGGTCCTAATTTTTGAATCTCTTCGATTAATTTTAAATTAATATCTGTCAAACTTAGTCTAGCATCAACCGACAAGGAAGTTTTGGCTAAAATTTGATCTTTGTGTTTATCAGCTAACTGGCTTAATTCAGTCTGAAATTTTTGCCAATTATCTTCTTCAATTGTCATACCAGCCGCTTGGCTATGACCACCAAAATGCTTTAATAGTCCTTTTAGCTGACTAAGATTTTTGAAAAGATTAAAGTTTTCTTTTGATCTAGCTGAACCTTTATACTGATGATTTTTCTTGTCAAAGTTGAAAAGTAGGCATGGGCGCTGGTATTTATCACAAATGCGACTAGCTACAATTCCTAAAACTCCGGGATGCCAATTTGGAGAAGTCTGGCAAATAATTCGAGGCAACTCCTTTAAAACATCTAATTTTGATGTAACTTCTTGATAAATTTGAGTGACTAATTGCTGTCTTTTATAATTTTCCTGTTCAATAAACTCAAGCCACTGACTAGCCTCTTGCTCGGTAAAAGCTGCCAACCAATCGAATCCCGGTCGAGGATCTCCCAACCGTCCCACAGCATTGAGTCGAGGACCAATAATAAAACCAATCGTTTCGGCAGATATATCATCTTTTGACTGTAATTGTTGGTTTAATAGAAGCTGTAGTCCGGGCCGCTGAGTAACTTCTAACTGATGGATTCCTCCAATAACAATTGTTCGATTTTCATCTAAGAGAGAGACCATATCAGCAACCGTACCAATAGCTGCTAAATCTAACATTTCTATTGGTATTTCACCAAGGATGGCTGTTGCTACTTTAAATGCGACACCTGCTCCAGATAAATCTCCAAAAGGATAACTTCCCTGAGGGTGACGAGGATGTATGATGGCATATGCAGCTGGCAGCGTTTCCTGTAACTCGTGATGGTCAGTTACAATAACGTCGACCTTCTTTTCTTGAGCAAATTCAATTGCTTCATGACCTGCCACTCCATTATCAACCGTGATGATTAATTGAACCCCTTCTTCAATAAACTCTTGATAACGATCGATATTGGGACCGTAGCCATCTTTAAAACGATTGGGTAGATAGACTCGACTGTCAGCTCCTAAAGCATCTAAAGCCTCTTTTAAAATTAAAGAAGAAGTGATTCCATCTGCATCATAATCACCATAAATCAAAATTTTTTCTCCCTTTTCAATGGCTAAATGGATGCGTTTTACTGCTATATCCATTTGATATAAGGCAAAGGGGTCATGATATAAAGTTGGCTCTTGTTCGGTGGCTTTTTTTATTGCCGATAGATCATGAAGACCACGATTAAAACAGATTGCTAAAAAAGCGGGCGAATAGTCTTCTCCCGCTATTAATAATTTTTGATAGTTTTGATTTCCATTTAAATTTTCTGGCAATTGCCATTGGTATTTAGACAACATCGTTATTCTCCTTACACATCATAAACTCATTAATTAAGTGGGATTTCATATTCATCAAAGTCATTAACAAGATGACTGTTAGGAAAAATAGAACAAGCTTCTTTTTCAAGTTGCTTGAGAGCCTTGCCTAAGTAGCGAGCTGAAATATGATTGAGATAAAGAGCCTCTACTTGACTATCTTTAGCCACTTGGGCTGCTTGATGACTGGTCGAATGGTAATAAGCTCTTGCCATTTTTTCTTCCGCTGCTTCATGAGTAGCCTCATGGACTAAAGCATTCGCTTTTCTGGCTAAGACTTTAGAATTCTGACAATAACGGGTATCCCCCAAAATGGTAACGATTCTACCAGGTCGATCCGGAGCAAGAAAATTCTGGCCATCTATCCATCTGCCATCTTCTAATTGAACACGTTCTCCGCGTTTGAGTTGACCATAAATTGGACCATTAGGTATCTCAAATTTTTTCAACTCTTCAACTAAAAGTTGACCAGGTAAATCTGGTTCTTCTACTCGGTAGCCAAAAGAAAGAATCCCATGTTCTAAAGGTAAATAATTAACCTTCCAGCCATTATCAAAGATTAACTCGCCACCTCGGTCTACCAACTCTGTTATTTTTAAACTGTATGCAAGTTTGGATTTTGAATATTTTAAGGAAATCTTAATAAAATCTTTTATCCCCTTAGGTCCATAAACTTCTAAACAGTCTTCTCCACCTTGAAAAGATCTTGAACTTAGAAGTCCTGGCAAGCCAAAAATATGGTCTCCATGAAGATGAGTAATAAAAATTTTAGTTATTTTTCTAGGTCGAATGGTTGTTTCCAAGATTTGATGCTGGGTTGCTTCTCCACAATCAAATAACCAGATTTCATTCAACTCATCTAATAACTTTAAAGCCAGCGAAGAAACATTTCTTTGTCTGGATGGAATCCCAGCACCTGTGCCTAAAAAATGTAATTTCATATTTCCATCAACCTCTTTCTATGACTAGCGCTGACGGTATATCTCCTTAGCGATAAATTTGGATAACTCCAATGATCCCTCATCATTTAGATGAACGCCATCTTCAGCAAACCATTCAGCGTGTCCACGGGCATAATTCGCCCAGTCTATAATTCTAACATTTCCATATTCTTGAGCCGCTCTTACCAATTGACGGTTAGCATCATCTGTCCAAATGCGATCAACCAAAACGTTGACATAATACTGATCACGGTCTAGACCGACTGCTTGAATATAATCATCCATTTGACCAACTGTAAATGTTCCATTAGAGCCTAACATGGTTACCACAGTAGGCTTTAATCCGCCTGTTTGATTGAGACCATATACCGTATCATAAGATTCATAAAGTTGTCGACCGACTTTCGGATCAAAAACAGCCTTAGGAAATACATCATTCAAGCGCTCGGTAGCTGCAGCTAAAGTTGAATCCCCTATGAAAGTTATCTCCAATGCATTAGCATAGAGTAAGACTTCTTGATCTAAGCCTTCGATATTATTAACAACTACTTGTCTTTCTTCAGTTTTTCTTGACTCTTCAGCAATATTCATATTGTTTTCAATAATGGCTTGAATTTCCTTACTTGATTCTACACCCTTAGCTGGTGAAGAAATAGCCAGAGCGATGACCCCCATCACGACATTAAAAATATAACACGCTGTGATAAATTTCACTACTCTTAATGATTGAGGGTGAGAGCTTAAATAATCAAATTGATGCTTCATTTTGCGCCAATTAAAGTCTTGTCCAATTGGAAGACTAATTCTGCGCTTTTCAAATAATTGGTAAGTAATTTCAGCTAAAATAATGATCAAAAGCAACTGAAAACCATAATTTAACCATGGAGACCTATTCATAAAGCTAATGTTTTGAGGCATTAAAAGATAGACAGGATAGTACCATAGATAGTAAGAAAAAGATCGTTGGCCTATCCAGGTAAATAGTTTAAAACGAAAGATTTTGTTCCAAATAGTTGCTGGATGAATACTTGAAACAACAATTACAGCAGAAATCAAAGAAAACAAAGTTAAACCAAAACGATAAGCAAAAGGTTTGGTTGCAAACATGAATTTAATCATGAAGAAAGCAAAAATGACTGCAAGTAAACCCATAAGATTCATGGTCATAATTTTCTTTGATGAAATCTTTTTAGGTGATAAATTAACTGGAAGAGCTAATCCTAAAGAACCCCCAAGAGTAAAAGCAGATAATCTTGTTAAAAGGTCATAGTAAATTCGGGTAGGATCTTGGTTATCTTTATAAAGATAGCCCATTAAAAAAGCGGATAAGGCTGAAATAATCAATAACATACGAATAGTTACTTGAGGTTTTTTATGCCAACTGTAAAGTAAAAATATTAAAATAGGTGTTAAAATAACCAATTGTCCATATAAAGAGACGTACCACAAATGTGTAAAGGGACTTGGATTAGCCGCTTGAACAAAGTAAGACTGTTGATTAAAAATCTGATAATAATTGTTAATAAATGTGAGTGAACTTAATCCCATCCACCGAATATTAGATAAAAAATCACGGTTAAAAAGTAAAATATAGGTAGACGTAGTTAAAACTACGAATAAAGTAGGGAAAAAAAGTCTTTCAAAACGCTTATATATAAATTGCCAAAAGGACTCTTTTCTAGCTTGTATATCTTTTAAATAAAAATGTCTAAAGTTAAAAAAACCAGCTATGAAAAGAAATAGATTAACTGCAAGGAAACCACCTGGAACAATATGTTCAAAGTAATAATAAGCAATGATTAGCAGTATTGCGATTCCCTTAAGACCGTCAAAAATTGGGATACGCCCTTGTTTAACTTTATTTTGCATATTAAAACCACCTAATCAATAAACTCAAATTGATAATCCTCTAAGTAAACTGTATCGCCATTTTTCGCGCCAGCTTCTCTCAAGGCTTGATCGACACCCATTGATCGCAGTTGACGTGCAAAGCGTTGTAAACTTTCATCATGAGCTGTATTGGTCATTTTATAAAGCTTGATAATCTTTTCACCTTCTAATTCCCAATAACCTTCTTCAAGTTTACGAACAGTAAAATCAGGGCTTTCGTCGATCGTATAATTTTTATGATCACTTTCTTTTTCCTCCAAGGGTATAAAGTCACTGGAGGCAACTAATTGAGCTGTTGCTCGCATCAATGAATCAATTCCCTGGGCTTGCCAAGCTGAAATTTGATAAATTTTTGGAATAGAAAGATTTAAATTCTGATAATAATCAGATATTTTTTCTTCAAATACTTTTAAATTATCTTTAGCTTGATCTAAATCCATTTTATTAGCCACAATCAACATGGGTCTTTCTAAAAGACGAGGATGATAATTAGCTAACTCTTGCATAATAGAAGAAAAATCTTCAAAGGGATCGCGTTCATGTACCGCTGCCATATCCACAATATGTAATAACGTTTTAGTTCTTTCAATGTGGCGTAAGAAATCAATACCTAAACCAACACCATCAGAAGCACCATCAATAAGGCCCGGCATGTCTGCAACGACAAATTCCTGACCATCAGCAATTTTAACCACTCCCAAGTTGGGTACTAAGGTAGTAAATTGATAATCTGCTACTTTGGGTTTAGCATTAGAAATAATGGACAATAGGGTTGATTTGCCCACGCTTGGATAACCAACCAAGCCCACATCTGCTAGAACTTTAAGTTCCAATTGTAACTCCAAGGCTTGACCTGGTTCTCCATTTTCAGCAATTGAAGGAGCAGGGTTTTTATGCGTGGCAAAGCGTATGTTTCCACGCCCCCCTCTCCCTCCTTTAGCAACAATTACTTCTTGTCCATGGTCCACTAAATCGGCAATGAGTCTACCGCTTGCTTCGTCATAAACAGAGGTTCCTGGTGGAACTTTTACATAAAGGTCTTCTGCATTCGCTCCATATTTACTCTTACTCATTCCATTTTCCCCGTTATGCGCTTTGAATTGACGATTGTATCTAAAATCCATCAAAGTATGAAGGCCTTCATCCACTCGAAAAATGACATCGCCACCGCGGCCGCCATCTCCTCCTGCAGGTCCACCATCTGGTCGATATTTTTCTCTTAGGAAAGCGACCATTCCGTCGCCACCTTTACCAGCAATTACCTTCACTTTTGCGCGATCTAAAAAGGTAGACATTATTATCGCTCCTTTACTCTTATTTATGGACCACTTTTCTCGGATCCATGAGACTGAGAATTGTTTGTGTTAATTGGTACATCATTTGATAGCGATTATGGCGAAGAGCTTCTTGGTCAGCGTTAACCATATGTAGTTCTAAATATGAAGCAATCATTGGACTAATGCTTTCAAAATATTCCATTAATCTTGAGGTGTCTTGTAAGTCCTCTATTGCCACTATCTTTTCAATTAAGTCCTTTTCTAGTTGACTTTCAGCTAGGTTATCAGTGATTTTAACTTGCTCGCTAACCTTTTCACCTAAATTAACTACTCGTGCCAAGTTTTCAATCATTTTTGAAAACTCAACCGGTTTGGCAGCTTTGAAGTCTTGTAAACTTTTAGCCGTTTCTTTTATTTTTACAGGATTTAGTTGTTTTTGTGCGAGTGCTGCTTGAATAATATCGTAATCCATTCCTAGATTACCTAATCTAACTTGAATCCGAGCTTCTATAAAACTAAGCAAATCATTTAAGTAATCGGCTGCTGAATCAGCATCTTCATGGTTAATCTTCACTAACAAGCTCTTTAAATCGATATTCCAAGATTGGTCTAAAAGAATGTCAATTAATCCCATGGCTTGTCTTCTTAATGCATAAGGATCATTAGACCCTGTTGGTATCATATCCGCTTTGAAGTAAGCAATTAGACTGTCTAATTTATCTGCAATCGATAAGGCGGCAGCCGCAGGTTTATCAGGTAATTTCCCTCCAGCCGAAGTTGGTAGGTATTGCTGAGCAATTGCTTGCGCTACACTATCTTCTTCACCATAATGTTTGGCATAAATCCCACCAATGACACCTTGTAATTCGGCAAACTCATTTACCGCTTGAGTCACAAGATCAAACTTGTAAATCTCACTAGCACGCAAAATGGTCTTTTGATCTTGAGCAGATAAATCGATAAAATCCATCAATTCTTCAAGCAAGTGTTTAACACGTTCTTGTTTTTGACTATAAGTACCTAACTTAAAATGCTCTTTCAAGCTTGATAATTTAGCTAAGTCTTCTTTTAAAGATAATTTTAAATCTTCTTGGTAAAAGAATAAACCATCTGCTAAACGAGCTCTTAATACCTTTTGATTACCTTTAATGACTTGATCAATATGCTGATCATTACCATTTCGTACTGAAATAAAATAAGGCAACAATTCTTTGCTTTTAGGATCTAAAACATAAAAATAACGTTGATGATCACGCATTGCTGTGATGACCATTTCTTGGGGAATTTCTAAATATTTTTCCTCAAAACTGCCGTAAAAAGCAGTTGGCCACTCGACAATGGCTGTTACCTCTTCTAGTAATTCATCATTTTCCGGTATAACCCAGCCCCTTTCATCTTCAATCGCTTGAATTTGCTGGTAAATCTTCTCTTGTCGTTTTTCAAAACTGGCAATCACATACATCTTTTCTAGTGCGTTTTCATAGTCACGACTATTTTTAATTATAACTTTGTCATTTTTAGTTAGAAAACGATGACCATGTGAAAAATTATTCGCCTGAATACCAGCAAATTCAAAGTTAATCACCTGATCTTCTAGTAATGAAAGTATCCAATGAATCGGACGAATATATTCTAAATTTAAATCTGACCACCGCATGGTAACTGGGAAATGCATACTGGCAAGAACAGTTGGGATAGCTTTTAACACTTCTTCTACTTTCTTCTGCTCAGCCACCTTATTCACAAAGAGGTAGTCAGTTCCTTTAACTTCTTTAACAAATAAGTCTTCCTCTTGACAGGCTTGACCTTTTAAGAAGCCCAATGCAGCTTTCGTCAGATTCCCTTCGTTATCTTGTCCAACTTTTACGGACGGTCCTCTTACTTCTTCTTCTAAAGCTGATTGCTGATCAGATAAACCTTCTACTCTTAGAGCTAATCTTCTAGGAGTTGCGTAAGTTTCAATGGATTGAAAGCTGATTCTTTCTTCTGCAAGAAATGCTGCAAGTTTTTCGGCTAATTGATCACGCAATTTCAATAAAAATCTAGCTGGAATTTCTTCCATTCCTACTTCTAATAAATAATCTCTCATAGCAATCCTCCTAGTTCTTATTTTCTTTTAATAATGGAAATCCAAGTTTTTCTCTTTCTTGTACGAAGGTCTTAGCAATACCGCGAGCTAATTTACGAACACGTCCTAAATAAGCAGGGCGATCTGATGCCGAAATCATCCCTCTAGCATCCATTAAGTTGAAGGTATGACTGGTCTTTAAAATATAATCATAGGCTGGATGAACTAAGTTTTCCTCAAGTAAACGGTTGGCTTCTTTTTCATAAGCTTCATACTGCTTCATTAATAAGTCAGTATCAGCTAATTCAAAAGAAAATTTAGACTGCTCATATTCTTGTTGGAAAAAGATTTCGCCATACTTCACGCCTTTGGCCCACTCTAAATCATAAACATTTTCCACATCAAAAATATACATAGCAAGACGCTCCAAGCCATAAGTAATCTCTGACATTACCGGATCACACTTTAATCCCCCCACTTGTTGGAAGTAGGTAAATTGAGTCACTTCCATACCATCAATCCAAACTTCCCATCCCAGTCCCGCACAACCCAAGGAAGGGTTTTCCCAATTATCTTCTACAAACCGTATATCATGCTCTAGGGGATCAATGCCTAATTCAATCAATGAATCCAGGTAATATTCTTGTATAGCAAGAGGAGAAGGCTTCATAACCACTTGAAACTGATGGTGTTGGTATAAGCGGTTAGGATTTTCACCGTATCTTCCATCAGCAGGTCGTCTTGACGGTTCAACATAAGCGGCATTCCAAGGTTCTGGTCCATTAGCCCTTAAAAAGGTATAGGGGCTCATGGTTCCGGCTCCTTTTTCAGTATCATAGGATTGAAGGATCAAACATCCTTTCTTTGACCAAAAATTTTGCAAGGTTAAAATCATATCTTGTAACGATTCAACTGCCATTTTAACACCTCTTTCTTAAAATAAAAGTCCCTATGACCCCCTTTGGAGGTCATAGGGACGAAATAAATTCGCGGTTCCACCCTAATTCTAGTTAGACTAGCACTCTTAAAATTCATTTGTTAACCCAAAGGACCATTCGATTTGCTCTAGCTTTCACCTGCCTAGAGTCGCTTTACTATCTTCTTTTAATTGCTTTGGCTTGTTAAGATTCTACTAATTATAAAGCTTTTTGTCAATTATCTTCCTTGATTTTTACTGATTTTCAATTGGTCGGCTACTTTATATAATTGATTGAGATAAGATTCTCCTTTTAATTTAATCCCTACTTGTTCATGGTAGATGGTGAAGATCAATTCATCAATTTTTTTGTAAGAAAGGTCTGAAATTGAGACTTGTCCTAATTGATTCAGTTTAATTTCATTAAAGAGTTGTAAAATTTTGACTTGCTTAGAACTAAGATGCATTCGGTTGGGATCTTTATCTAAATGGTTATGACACAAAACACCCAAATGGACCATCGAAAAGTCCTCAATCCTCTGGCTCGATCCGCAGACTACACAATTTTTCATATTTAATTGAAGCCCGAAGCGTTGCAAAAGTTTAAGTTGCAAAAGTAATTGAATAGGCCGGGCATCTTCACGCTCATTGAGACTGCTTAGAGTAGCTTGGAAAAAATCAAATAGCTGTTGATCTTTGCTATTATCATCCACACTGGCATCCACTAGTTGACTTATATAAGCAGCATGCGCTTGCTTAAAGGGATCAGATTGAATGGATCGAAAGAGGTTAAGGGTTTGACCTTCTTTCAAAAAGGACAAACCCTGTTGCTTAATAGTTCCCCAATATTGATGTTCTGTCAATGGGATTAAATGCTTTTTAAGGGGATGATTGAGTGACTGTAAACCTCTTACAAAAAACATTTTAGTACCAAATTCACGTGTAAAAATTTTAACTAGACTATCTTTTTCGCGGTACGGCCGAATAAACAAAACAATTCCGGTAAATTTTTCGTTCATTGGCACTCTCCTTATTAATAATTCTCACTCTGATAGCCCAATTCATTTAAATTACTTTGACGATCCCGCCAATCTTTTTGCACCTTGACCCATAAGTCTAAATAGACTTTGGTTGCTAAAAGCTTTTCAATATCACGTCGTGCCAGATGACCTATCTTTTTAATCATTGATCCTTGAGCACCAATAATTATTCCCTTTTGGCTTTTACGTTCCACGATTATTGTAGCTAGTACTTCTACCTTGTCATCAGCATTTTTTTGCATGGATTGGACTTGGACGGCTACTGAATGAGGAATTTCTTCGCGTGTTAACATTAAAATCTTTTCACGAATTAACTCCGCAACGAGGAAATACTCAGGATGATCCATTACCTGGTCAGCCGGGTAATATTGGGGGCCATCTGGCAAGCTGAGTGTCAGTTGGTCTAATAAAGCTTCGACATTTTCACCTGTAAGTGCAGATAAAGGGATAATCTGATCAAAATCATAAGCATCTTGATATTTAGTGATAATATCAAAAAGCAAATTTTTTTCAATCAGATCTACTTTATTAATAACTAAAAAGACTGGTTGCTGGACATCTTTTAAACGATTGATAATAAATTGATCGCCAGGTCCTATTTTTTCTGTCGCATTGACTACCATAATCACTGCATCCACCCCACTCAAAGAGGAATAGGCTGTTTTTATCATGAAGTCTCCTAAAGCATGCTTGGGTTTATGGATTCCGGGGGTATCAATAAAAATGATTTGTGAGTCTTCACGGGTATAGACACCCTGAATTTTATTGCGGGTTGTTTGGGCTTTATCAGACATAATCGCTATTTTTTGGCCAATAATTTGATTTAATAAAGTTGATTTCCCAACATTGGGACGGCCAAGAATAGCTACAAAACCCGATTTAAAATCTTTTTTCATTTAAACTCCTTTAGTATGATTAATTGTCACCTTTTAAAATAAATAGGGGAGAAATAGTATAGCCCCGATTATAATGGAAATGATTGCTGTCATTAAAACAGAAGCAGCAGCGATATCTTTTGCCTTTTTCGCTAAGGGATGCCATTGGTCTGCTACAATTAAATCAATAACCGCTTCTATTGCTGTATTGATTAATTCGGAAAAGATAACAAGGCCAATAGTTAATAGTAAAATCGTCCATTTCAGTGGTTCAAATTTAAAATAAAAGGCTAAAAGGACTGCCACTAAAGCAAAAAATAAGTGGATTTTTAGATTTCTTTCACTTTTAATTGCTTGAAA
The DNA here is from genome assembly GCF_050409485.1 of Facklamia sp. P12945. Lineage (NCBI taxonomy): Bacteria > Bacillati > Bacillota > Bacilli > Lactobacillales > Aerococcaceae > Facklamia > Facklamia sp. P12945. The sequence continues at coordinate 35,362 of NZ_JBNUPJ010000003.1, read as the reverse complement.
AAATCCTTGGCTGGCACAAATAAAAGACTGGAAAAAATTTGAATTCTTAAAAGGATTATCTTGTGAGTCCATATTCACTCAGCACCTCTTCTTGAATTGCAAACATCTCTTTCTCAGTTTCAATGGTTTGGTGATCATAACCATTTAAATGTAAGAAACCGTGGACAGCTAGAAATCCCAACTCTCTTTCTAGAGAGTGGTTGTATTCACTGGCTTGTTCAAGCGCTCGTTCGATTGAAATAATAATATCTCCCAAGTGAAGATTTATTGGCTCTTGAACTTCATTTGAGCTGATAACTGACCAATCTATTGGTTCTTCCCCCTCCATTAAAGCAAAAGATAGCACATCCGTTGCTCGGTCAATACCACGGTAGTCGCGATTCAATTGGCGAATGGTGTGATTATCGACGATGGTTATGTCTAATTCTGCTTGAGTAGGAGCAGCGATTTTTAAGCCTGCTTGATCAATTAAGTCTAAGATAATCTGTTTTTGTTTTTCAGTCAGCCTCTGACCTTCATCAATTAATTCAACTTGCATTTTCTTCTCCTTATTTAGGATATTCCACACGTGTGTGATACATACTAGCTATCCCTAAAATTAGTGACTTTCTTACTGTTTTTAGTTCATCAACCGTCAACCCACAATCGGCAAATTGGCCATCGTTAATCTTACTCGCAATTATGGAATCCAGTAATTCTTCAATACTCTTTTGAGTATGTTCTTTCATTGTTCGAGAGGCTGCTTCCATTGAATCTGCAATCATCACTATAGCGGATTCTTTTGATTGTGGAATCGGGCCAGGATATCTAAAGGTCTCTGGATTAATAGGCATTTTTTGCTCTTTAGCTTGGTAATAAAAATAGCTAGTCATGGTTGTGCCATGGTGTTCTTTACATAAATCAATAACAGACTGAGGCATACGGTACTCTTCTAATAATTTTACACCTTGAGCAACATGATCAATAATAATTTTAGCAGACTCATCTGGCCCTACCATGCGGTGAGGTGATTCAATGCCTCCAGATAAGTTTTCAACGAAGAATAGGGGATGGACTGTCTTTCCAACATCATGATAGTAAGAGGCTACCCGGGTGGTCAAGGAATCCCCGCCTATGGCTTCCACGGCATTCGCTGCTAAATTAGCCACCATAATTGAATGATGATAGGTTCCCGGTGCTTTTTCAATCAACAATTTTAATAAGGGATGATTTAAATTAGCTAACTGATTCATCGTCATGGCTGAACGACTGGATAAAAGTTGCTCCCAGTAGGGTTCAAAAACAGCGATTAATAACAAGCCAAGTAAATTAGCTGCAATTGTCATTATTAGGATGATAAAAGCCTGACGAGATAATATAGGAATTGTAAGAACAGCCATTAGAGGCAAAGCAATTATGAACTGCCAAATGATATTTAAGGCCACTCTTTTTTCTACTTTCATCGCCTGACGATCAGAAAAAGTAGTCAGTAAAACGGAAACAATGGTAGTAAATAGGTAAAATAAACTGATGAAGGTTACAACAGTTTGATTGTCTAAATCACTAACTATAAAAATAGCAAAGATATTAATAAATAGAAATGCTAACAATGTTACTTTATAGGAAGATTTTTCTTTTAAATATCCTGGTAAAATCATCAAAGGTAGAAGCAACATACCATACTCTAGACCTGCCTGTTGGAAGAAACGTCCCATCTTGGCCATGATCAACGACCCAAAAACAATAATCATATAAGCAGTAGCCTGCATATTCGCACGGCTTAAATCTGTCCAATTTAATTTATCAGAAAAGATATAAACGAATAGAAAAGCATGGACAAAAATTAATAGAACAAAGACTGGCATGAGATATTGCTTAGTCGATGCATCCAAGTAACCAAACATCTCAAGTTGTCGCATATTATTTTGATTAATAATATGACCTTCTTGAACAATAACTTGTCCTTGTAGAATATAAGATGTTTGAACTTTGGAAGCTGCTTCTTCCTTTAAGCGATTTGTTTCTGACTCCGAATATACCATCGTTGGTTTTATCAAGGCGCCTAAAAAGTTTAAAGTCGTTTGCTGAGCAAGCTCTGACATATCGGAAGATGTGATTTGTAAACGATATTTGTCCAACTCTTTATCAACTTGATCAGGACCTAATTCTTGAGCAAGACTCTCGGATATAAAATCAGTTAAATTCGATTGTAATTCAGATAGTTCTAAGGGACTGATTTTAAAAACTTGATCAATTGAGCGGTTAGAAAGCTGATCAAACAAATTAAAAACATTTTCATCTACCATTTGTAATTGTGCTTGAATCACTGTTCGCTTTTGCTCCTCGGATAAATTATCGAAGTTGGTTTTTTTAGTTGGTAAATTATTGACCTTTTCATTAAAAGATTGATCCAGTGGCTTTTCTTTAGATGCATTCTTTAAAGAATCAATTACACCGTCTCGTGAGTACTTACCATTACGAGCCTCACGAACAAAGCCAAAAAACTGCTCAATCCGCGTAATTTCCTGAATCCTGATATCTTCTTGATATAAATAGATATCATTAATAGCATCCTTAGCTCTTTGTTGATTGGCTTTTGTCTGCTCAACATCTTCCATCGTCACAGGCGCTAAAATTGTTTCATCTGCTACTTGATTCAATTCAAAGTGATAAACTTCTGGTTTGACGTGTTGATAGCCAATTAAAAAAATTGCTAAGGATAGTATGAATGTAATAAGAGGTATAAAGACTTTACCTAAACGCTCATGAAGTAACTGTAGTCGACGATTCATTTTCTTCTCTCCTTGGAAGGTTTTCAATCATGGGTTCTTTGCTATAAGCTCTAATAATATCCGCAACTACTGGATGACGAACCACATCGAACTCATCAAAAGATACAAATTCAATGCGTTTAACCTTTCTTAATTTATGATAGGCGTCAATCAATCCAGATTTTACCCCTTTAGGTAGGTCAATTTGTGACTGATCGCCATTTATAATCATTTTTGAGCCAAAGCCTAATCGAGTTAAGAACATTTTCATTTGTGCAATTGTTGTATTTTGAGCCTCATCTAAAATAACAAAAGCATCGTCTAGGGTTCGACCTCTCATATAAGCCAATGGCGCAATTTCGATAATGCCTCTTTCCATTAGACGGTTGGTTTGTTCCGTTCCGTAAATGTTATATAAGGCATCGTATATTGGTCTTAAGTAAGGATCTACTTTTTCTTTCAAATCACCTGGTAAGAAACCAAGGTTTTCTCCAGCTTCGACTGCTGGGCGTGTCAGTATTATTTTTTTCACTTTACCTTCTCGCATAGCCTGGACAGCCATCAAAACAGCCAAGTAGGTCTTTCCAGTTCCAGCAGGTCCCATACCAAAGACAACGTCTTGTCGGTTAACAGCTCTAACGTATTGTAACTGTCCAAAGTTTTTGGCACGAATAGCTGTTCCATCTGCAGAACGACCCACCACTTCTTCGTAAAGGTTGAGAAAAAAATCTAATTTATTACTTTTTGCCATTTTAATGGCTGTCATGACATCCATGGATCGAGGGGTGATTCGCCTTTCCAAAAGTTGAATAAGGTTTAGGAGGATTTGACGAACAGACTCCACTGTCTCTTCACGCTCACCAATAATGTTAATTATTTCACCGCGGTTGGTTATTTCTACTTCGAAACTATCTTCAATCATACGTATGTATTTATCATGATTGCCCAACAAGGAAATTAGCCAATCTGTGTTTGTGACGGTGACTTGTTTTGAGAATTTTTCGTTGTTATTCAAATAGTCGTCTCCTTTATTAATAAACTAAGTTAAGATTACCATAAAATGCTTATAAAATGGAATAAAAGACCGATATATTAATACTTATTATGATATTTTTTAAAAATAAAAAAGAACCAGAAAACTGATTCTTTTTAAACAGAATATTTTATTCTATATTGTTGCTTAGGCGATACGCTTAAAACTTGCGTTTACGAGCTGCTTCTGATTTCTTTTTACGTCGAACACTTGGCTTTTCGTAAAATTCACGCTTACGAGCCTCTCTCAAAGTACCGGTTTTAGAAACGTTACGCTTAAAGCGACGAAGAGCGTCATCCAATGATTCGTTATCACGAACTACTGTTTTTGACATCTGGTTCCCCTCCCCCCGAGCTTATAGTAACCTTTCCTTAGAAATAATAATCTAAACAAAGTCCTCTCTATATTATAGCATGAATCTAAAGCTTTTCAAGAACAAAGAAAAACTTTTGTGAAGTTTATGCGGGATTATCTTGTAATACTTCTTTACATTCAGCACACAGGCCAAAGACTTCAAAGCGGTGACTCCTTATTTCAACTGAAGATAAATCGGTTGTAATATGTTGCATGGGACAAGCATCAAGTAGAATTGTTTTACCACAATTGGTGCAAATAAAATGATGGTGATGGTGATGGTCTGTGCCGTGAGTTAAATGGCAATTATATCGAAATAGTTGTTCTTGTTGGTATTCTGTCGTTTCAAGAATACCCACTTCAACGAAATCATAGAGGTTACGATAAGTAGTATTATAAGACATGGTCGGATACTTCTCTTCCAATGCTTTATGAATGCCCAAAGCAGATAGGTAGCGTTGGTTTTCAGCAAAAAGGGAAAGTATTTCTCGGCGCTTCTTGGTCATTTTAAATCCTTCTTTTTTTAGAGTCTTTAAACCTTGATCAATAAGTTGTTGAACTTCTGGAGCTAACTGACCTTCATTTAATCTAACTTCTTTCAATTCTGTCACCTCTTTCAAGAAATATGGTAAACTTAAATTAATTCATTAACTGGATAGCCATTAGGAATCAAGCAAATCCGTTACCACTTCATTTTTTATCATATCGGATTCAATTGGTGAGACCACCTTAAGAGTTGCTAAAGCAGTAGCCTATCAATTCCCATATGTTCATATATTATTGCACAAATATGTCTTCATTTCAACAAGCTCGCGCTTGCAAGGGGTTCTACAAGAGGCTAAAAATCATCAAGCTAAAGAGGCCGAATCTTTTTGCATAATGAATAATTTACATTTCTTTAATTTATCACCACCCTTTACTCAAGTGGTATCACAACTTACCGGAAAAACAAGTCAAACTATCGGTGCTCAAAACGAGTTAAACCATGAATATTTTGACCGTATTAATGCCGTGGAATTTGCCATGCGCTATGCTGATGGAAAAGAGCCCAAAATTTTTATCGAAGCAGATATTATCTTATTAGCTGTCTCACACCCTTCAAAAACACCCCTAAATGTTGACGTAAAAACATTTAGGGGTTATTATCATTGCCATTGTTGATATTTTTCTTTTAAATAACTCGTAATATCCATTTGATAACTGCTATTTAATTTTTCTGAAGACAAAGCCTTAGACACATCATTAAAAACTACTTGATGTCCCTCTTTTAACAATAGAGCCCGATTTCCATATTTTTTAGCAAGACTCAAATCGTGCATAACTGTAATAATGGATCGTCCTGGCTGCTGCAACCACTCTTTAAGTATTCTAAAAAGGTTTTGCTCATATATTAAGTCTAAATGATTACTTGGTTCATCTAATATTAATAACTTAGGATCCTGTAAAAAAAGTTGAGCTAAGTATGCTCGCTGCCTTTCTCCTCCTGATAAGCTTTGAACTGATCGCTTACGCTTTTGATATAGATTGGTTTGAAGCAGGACTCTTTCAAGCGCCTCTTGATCTATGTCTGTCCAGCTCTTAAACCAGCCTTTAAGATGTGGGTAGCGTCCCATACGCACTAATTCTTCTACAGTAAAATCAAAGTCTGAACCAGGATGTTGATCTAAAACACCAAAAATCATTGCCTTTTGATTGCTTTTTAAAAGCCGAAGGTTGCTGCCATAGATCTCAATTTCTCCAGTGTAGGGATTTTGACCAGATAGAGCTTTTATTAATGAGGTTTTTCCTGATCCGTTTGGTCCACAAATCATCAACCAATCACCCTCGGCTACTTCAAAATTAATGTCATGTAAAATTATTTTTTTATCTAATTCCATTTTGAGTTTATTAACTTTAAGCATTACGCTTCCCCCTAGCAAAGATAAGAATAAAAATACAGCTGCCAAATAAGGAAGTGATTGCCCCTATTGGTATTTCAAGGGGGGAGGCAATGGTGCGAGCTAATAAATCGGTTACCACCATAAAGTTACCACCAATAAATAGAGTCCAAGGAATCAAACGTCTATGATTGGAGCCTACAATTAAACGACTAATATGGGGGGTTATTAAACCTACAAAAGGTATCGAACCGCCTATTGAAACAGCAACACCAATCAAGATGGAAGTGGCAATAAACAATTTAATTCGAACAGAGACTATGTTTATCCCAATATTTCTTGCGATGTTTTCCCCCATTGAAAAAGCGTTCAATTCTTGCCATTTCATAACAATATAGCCACCCATTATTATGACGCAAACACCCATTACCCAAACATCGGTATACCTGGAGCCTGAAAGCGACCCTAAAGTCCAAAAAACTAAAGAAGGCAGCTTTTCTTTGCTAATAATCATTAAAATATTCATTAATGAAGAGACCAGCATGGTAAAGACGATTCCAGTTAAGATAACAGTCATATTCTTTAACTGTTTATCCAAATAATAAGAAAAAGATAAAATCAATACTAGTGATCCAAAAGCAAAGATCACCGCCATCAAAAAGATTCCTTGCCTTTGGATAAAGGAAGGAATCCCAATGACGATAGCAATGCCAGCACCCAAGCTTGCTCCAGCTGAAACTCCCAAGGTAGAGCCATCAGCCAAGGGGTTCATTAACAAGCTTTGCATGGTCATTCCACTCAAAGAAAGGGCCATGCCGATTAAAAAAGCAGTGAGTAAACGAGGTAGTCTAACAGCAAGTAAGATGGTTGCCTGTTGTTCCAAGTCGGTCATTGATTGATTTAAGACTTGATTTTCTAGCACTTGATACAAGTCAGTGAAAGAAATTTTCACACTTCCTATAATCAAAGCCATAGCTAGTATTAAGAGAGTTATTGACACCATCAGGACTAATTTTACGACACTTTTTTTAGCTGATTGTGAAAGCTGCCAGCTCTTATTCTGTGCCATAAACTAGATCATATAATTCTTTGACAGCATCCATCAAGCGCGGTCCAGGTCTAGTGAAAGCAGAATTGTCTACTGCAAAAACTTTATCATTTTTTACAGCTGAAAGGTCATCCCATTCTTTGCGTTGCATAATTTCTTCTTCAGGAGAAGGAGCCTCTTCATCCATAGGAAGAGAAGTAGTAATGATTACTTGTGGATTGGCTAATAAAACTTGTTCTTCTGAGACTTCAACAAAGGATTTTTGATCTGCAAAAACATTTTCTAAATTCAACATCTGTCCAATTTCATCCATGAAGGTTTCAGAACCAGCAGTCCATAAGCCAAACTCTAGCGGAGAAACTTCATAATAAACACTCTTAGATTCTTCTTCTTGGTCAGCTTTTTCTTCAAACTCTTTAAAGACTGTTTCCATTTCTTCAATTAATTGGTCTGCTTCTTCTTCTTTACCAACTAATTGACCGAGCAAATCGATTGCTTCATAGACTTCCTCAATTGTCTGGGCATCTGTCACCAAGACGGTAATTCCTGCGTCTTCAATAGCAGTCATTTGATCTTCAGTTAAGGACATAGCAGTCATCACAACCACTTCTGGGTCTAGGGCAATAATTTCTTCAATATTTAAATTTTCACCAGTAGCGATAGCTGGAATCTCTTCCACTTCATCTGCCGGGAAGTCTACATAAGTTCCTCGACCCACAATAGTGTCTCCCGCTCCTATTTCAAAGAGTATCTCAGCATCTGCTGGCATTAAAGTAACAATTTCATCAACGGGTCCCTCTTCAAGCACAACTTCTCTACCAACCATATCGGTCAATGTGAGAACCGTCGTTTCTTCACTAGATACCATTTGTCCGGTAAACAGAGTCATCACAAACATCATTAAAACAGCAATTTTTTTATTCATTTAATTTTCTCCTTTATTTCTTTAAATTTTTTTACTTTATATTCACTGCAATTCCTGAAACCACCCAATAAACTAAGTTCGCTTGTCTGGCAATTTCTTGATTCATTAAACCATGAATATTTCTGAAAATGCGCCCGAGTTTATACTCTGGAACTAATCCTAGACCTAGCTCATTTGACACAATGATAAAATCCGTTGATGAAGCTTTTATTTCTTTTAAAAAAGCATTAAGCTCTTCCATAACAAAATCTTCTAGCTTTTGGATTTGCTCACCCTTTAGTTCATTGACATACTCATCAAAAGATAGTTCTTGATTGTTAGCTAAGAATTGCCATTTATCAAAAAGAATATTGGTTAGCCAAACCGTCATACAATCGACTAAAGCAATTTGATAATTATTTGAAAGTTGCTTAACCAATTGATCCAAATCATGAGCCTGTTCATAAGTATCCCAATCTTTGGGTCTTGATAAACGATGTTTTTCAATACTCCTTTTTACTTCTGAATCAGAAAACTTATTGGCTTGGGTTGCTATATAAGCAATATTTTGAAGCTTTCGTCTATAAATTTCTTCTTGAGCTAATCTAGATTTACCAGATTTAGCTCCTCCAGTATAATAAAAAATTTCCCCCATTCACTCACTTCCTAAACATCGATATATTTATTTTTGTTAGACCTTCAAAAAGTCGCAAAGCTAACAATATATTAGCAAGAGTAGCTAGCTTTAAGGGCCAAAAGAAACTTACCAGCATTGCAGCCCCTAAAATCGGTTGAAAACATAGAAGTGGTAATAAAACATTAAACAAGCAGGCGCCTAGAGTTGGAAGAATAACCGGCCATATTTCAAAGATTTAAATTTACGATAAATCATGACAAAATTAATCTGAGCTAGTATCATAAGTGCCATTAATAAAAGATAAGTGGAATACTTAAGGGAAAAGCTGAGCTCATTGCCGTTGTTAAATGTCCTATAGCACCAACTATCGCGCCAGCAGATCTTCTCATAGCTAGCAAGAGTATAAAAGCTGGACTTGAATCAAAAGCTACTGTCAAGAATAGCTTGAACTGTGCTAAGATGATTGACAATGACATCATATGAGCAAGGGTTACTAAATCTTTTGCCTTCATCTTACCTCCTTAAAAAAACCAGACTAGGCTACTTGTCTGGTTAATAAACGTATTTGTTAACGAACCTTGTTACGAGACCTTGAGAAATAACAATCATCCTTGATAAAATAGGTAATCTGACTTAGATTTTCATCCATACAGTAGCAAGGGACTGCGCACGATTCTCACGTGCTTCCCCTATTCTATCTTAATTATCAAAGAGCTTAGCATCATTATAGCATAATTATTAAAGAAAATAACAATCCTAATTCTTATTAAAAAGAAGTAAAACAAACAGCATATAAATGATTTGACCAATTAAAGCAGCAGCTCCCATGGTATCTCCTGTCATACCTGAAATTTTATGATACACGAAATAGCGATAAAAATACATGGTAAGCAAAAGACTTATATAACTAAGTAGATACGGCCACCCTAATAGGAAAAAGAAGGCCATTGTTAAAATCTGACTGGCCACAATTTTCCAAGTAGAAACGCCTAGGAAAAGACTACCTAAGCCATTGGGGTTATCACCAACATACACTAACTGATAAAACATTAAGGGTAAACAGCTACGACCACTGGCAGCCCAAGCAATAACAAAGACTATTTCATTTTCAAAATAATTAATTAAAAACTCTCTTCCTAAAACAAAGGTAAGTAAAATAGTCGAAATTAAGATCAAAGCACCATTGGCTCCAATTGCTGAATCTTTCATAATTCGAACCATCTCATCAGCTTTTTTAGAGGATAATAGTCCGTCAGCAGTATCAGCCAAAGCATCATAATGAAAGCCTCTAGTTAGTAAAATATCCAAGATAATTAATAGAGACCATGCGATGGTGGATGAGAAAAAGAAACGAAATAAAAAAAAGAACAAAGCAAAGATTCCGGCATATATAAAAGCAAAAGCTGGGAAATAGATTACCCCTTTTTTTAATTTAGTAGCTGCTTGATCGACTGATTGATTAATTGGGATTGCTGTAAAAAATTGAAAATATAAAATAATAGACTCAATCAATATAGCTCACCCACCCATTTAATATCTTTAAAAATTGTCAATAAATTAGCTTTAAAAGCTGGTTTTATTACAATTAAGAGAGATGTTGCAGGCCCTGCTGATTGATAAAATTGAGGTAAATCTTGACCTAATCTAAAATCAAGTTGGTTAAATTTAGCCACTTGCTGTGCTTCAGCAATCGCACCTTTAGACCCAATTGGAACTATTTCATGAATGACATCTTTAAGATTTAATAAGTGGTAAAGCTCTTGATAACTAACTATTTGATCGACCTGGTCAATTAAATCCTGACCCATTAAAGGTTTTCCTATTTGATAGACTTGATCCCCTGGTTGGACTTTTTTTATTTTTAAATCAGCGATTTTGGCCTTTGCAAGCAAGGTGAGTCCAAGGGATGTCATCTTAGTTGGCATATTTTCCTCAGTTGAGCCATTCATTGCTAAATCAAAAAGACCTGCTAATGCCAGTTCTTTTTTTATACCATCAAGCATTAAATCTCCAGTTGGATTCATTTCATTGCCAAACATATTTATTAATAATTGTGGCTGGGCGTTTACAGAAAGAACCTCCATAAGTACCACGCGAACAGCAAAAGCTGCAGTAATTTGGGGTGAAACGCTTAAAACATCAGCTTCTTTTTGGCCGATTGAAGCTGAAGTGTCACAAGCAATAACTAAGGACTCATCATTACTTAATGGCATAATATGTATATCACGATATTTTTCCATTTCTACTCTCCTATCTCAATAACCTTCAAAGCTTCCTTTAGATTGTCCAACAAAGTCGATCCCTCTTCCCACTCTCTAGGTGTTCCTAAACTTGTTAAATAATAATTACATCCTTGCTTAGTCAGTTTCTGTCTGCGGTGGACATGTCCCATAAAACTATGACGGATGGGATATTTATCATAAAAAGGCTTAAGATCATCAGTAGAAATAAAAGCATTAAAATAATCTATGTCTTCTTGAAATTTAGGATCTGGTAAGATTTGCAAATCAAAATCTGTTACAAAATGAGTGACTAGAATATAATTAGCTTTGTTTAGGTAGATCATATCTTTTTCTATTGTTCTGGCAAATTCTCTTGAGACTTGGCGATCAGATTGCTGCCAATTAATATGTAGTTTATCCTCCCACATATAACCTTGGTATCTACCTGCTTGAAGAAATTTTTCATCATGACGTCCAAAATTTCCCGAATGATTGTACCAAGCGGAGTGCCCGACTAATCCCCAATCTTGATTTAGAGAAAGTGGCTTTCCTATTAAACAGTTCGGATGGTTACAATAGCCATCATAAATAATTTGGGTTTCTTGATTAGTAGACCAATAATCGTGATTTCCTGGAACAAAATATAAAGGGATGGTTATGGCTGCTTGTAAGTCCTTAATGAATGAAAAAACTAAAGACTGATGATTCGCTATGTCTCCAGCTATAATTAAATAAGACAAATTCCACTCATCAGTTTCTTTAGCCAGTAAATCAATAATTGTTTGAGCGTAGGGCTCTGCTTGTAAATCAATATGGAGATCAGAAATAACACCAATCTTCATTTTCTATCTCCTCACAATTAATTTAAACCACTTAGCGAAACACTTTCCCCGATCTTACATACTTCGGTTCTGCTTGATTATTAAGGTGGTTAACTAAGCGACCACCTACAAACAAATAATCGGAAAGCCGATTAAGAAATTTTAAGACATTCGGATTTAACTTTTCAGAAATTGGTAGGCTAACCAGCCTTCTTTCAACTCTACGAGCAATACTACGAGCATATTGAAGTTGACTGGCTTCCATGGTTCCTCCAGGCAAGATAAAAGATTCAATAGGGTCAACTCTTTTATCGTAAGCATCAATTCGTTCTTCTAACCAAGTAATAGCAGTCTCTGCGGTACGATAAGGAATCTTTTCATCTGCGTTTGCAACATCTGTCCCACAATCAAATAGTAATTGTTGAATTTCTAATAAATCTTGACGAATTTCATCGGCTAAATTAGGGCTTGCAATAAGGATACCAATATAAGAATTGAGTTCATCAATACTTCCATATGCCTCAACTAAGGGGTTGTTTTTGGCTACCACACGGTTGCCAATTAAACGCGTATTCCCTTGATCTCCTGTTCGCGTATAAATTTTCATTGTTTTCTCACCTCTTTGATAGTTACTGAATCAGGTCGTTAAAATATTTCCAATCATGATAAATTATTTTTTTACGTGTAAAAGTAATTTTTTTCTCTTGAGTTAAATCTTTAATGACTCTTCCTGCTGTCTCTCTTGTCGTACCGGCTACTGTCGCCGCTTCGTTAATAGTCAATGGATGTGGAATAACCACATGATCACCCATAAAACGCCCCATATCATACATCCATAAAGCCAGGGTCTGAATTACTCGGCTAGAAGCACTTGGTATAGCCGTCATTTGCACACGTTTTTCCAAATAATATTGGACACTGGCTAAATTTTCATAAAGAAATTTGAATTGTTCCGCATTTTTAAAGACAATATTTTCCATTAGGTTTTTGGGGATGTAAGCTAAATCAACATCTGTAGCTGCATAGGCATCATAAAGATGGTGGTCTTTAAAAAAGAATTCCGCATAAGGAAAAAAACTTTCCTCCGCCACATAATCTAAGTAACAAAACTCTCCTGAAGCATTTTCTCTTTCAAGACGAACCAATCCTTTAAAGACGAAATAACAATAAATATTTGGATCATCTTGAAAAAAGATTAACTGACCTTTTGGAATGTGATGAAAAATAGAGTTAGAAGTAATTTGATTGACTTCATCAATTGAAAGTCGATTGAAAAAATCATAGTTATATATATCGTTAATATAATTTTCAATTGCCCGATTAACCATAAAGACCCCTTTCTTTGTCAAAGTAAATTGTTTACTGACGATAAAAGGAGTCTTTTGTATAGAAATTTAGTTTTCAATTTTCAAAATTCAATTCAAAAGATGCCACTATATTTACTCACCTTTTATGTCATTTATTCATAGATATTATCTCACTTGTGAATATATAAATCAAACAATGAAAGGTGTCCAATAAATGTTAACAGGAGGTTCTCATTACATCTTTTCAGGAGCGCCAATACCTAGCAATGATAATGCATCTTTTAGAACAATCGTAATCGCTTTAACCAATTGAATTCTTGATTCTAACTGATCATTTTCTTCCAAAATACGGACTTTGGCATAATACTTATTGGACAATTGTGCTAATTGAATAACATATTTTGCAATGACTGATGGTTCAAAATGCTCAGCTGCCTTAATAATGACTTCTGGATACTGTTTAATTAATTTAATGATTTCCCATGAGTGTTCATGATCTAAGTTCAACTCTTCCGTTGGCTTTATTTCCTTACTATATTTATTAAGCACTGTATTTAAACGCGCATAAGTATACTGAACATATGGACCAGTTTCACCTTCAAATTGAACGATATCATCTAAATTAAAATCAAAAGAGTTGAGACGATCTGCTTTTAAGTCATGGAAGACAACAGCCCCCACACCCACTTGTTTAGCAATCTCAGCTTTATTTTCTAAGTCAGGGTTCTTAGCTGTGATCTGTTTATCGGCAATTTCAATCGCTTCATTAAGCACTTTTTCAAGTAAAACTATCTTACCTTTACGAGTGGATAATTTTTTACCATTTAAAGTAATCAAGCCAAATGGAATATGGTGCATATTTTCAGCCCAATCGTTACCCATTTCATTTAAAACAGCTTTTAATTGTCTAAAGTGATCACTTTGCTCATTACCAACAACATATAAACTCATCACGAAATCAAAAGTACGCTTGCGATAGTAAGCAGTCGCTAAGTCTCTAGTCAGATACAAAGTAGCTCCATCTGATTTTTTAATTAAAGCAACAGGTAAGTGATACTTTTCAAGGTCAACAATTGTGGCTCCACGTTCGATTTTAGAGATATTATTATCTGCTAAATAATCTAAAACTTCGCCCATCTTATCATTATAGAACGATTCTCCAGTATAATAATCAAATTTAATATTTAAAAGATTGTAAACACGTTTAAATTCATTAATAGACTCTTCTTTAAACCAAGTCCATAGTCTATGATACTCTTCATTGCCATCTTCTAGGGCTCTGAAGACTTGTCTTGCCTGATCTTCTAATTCGGGATTTTCTTCAGCTTTTTCATGGAAATCAACATATAACTTTACTAATTCATTAACTGGATCTTTCCTTACTGTTTCTTCATCACCCCAACCTTGATAAGCAACAATTAATTTACCAAATTGCGTTCCCCAATCACCTAAGTGGTTAATACGAATAGGATTATAATTTAATTTTTCCAAAATTAAGGCAATCGAATTCCCTAATACGGTTGACCGTAAGTGTCCCATTGACATTGGCTTAGCGATATTAGGAGACGACATATCAATTGGAACGTTACCTCCTTTACCAATATCTGTTTGACCATAGCTTTCACCTTGTTCAAGTACTTCTTTTAAGACTTTGCTAGCCAAGTCGTCGCGCTTAATATAAAAGTTGATATAAGCTCCGACTACTTGAACTTTTTCAAATGCAGAAGTATCAATTTTTTCTGCTACTTCTTCAGCAATTTGATGGGGGGCTTTGCGAAATATTTTAGCCAAAGAGAAAACTGGAAAAGCATAGTCTCCGTGCTCATTATTATTAGGTTGTTCAATTAAATTTTCGATCTGTTCTTGGGTCAAGTGCTCTGATAATACAGGATATAAAGTTTCAACAATTTGCTTTTTTACTAACATAAAATCTTCCTTTCTATACAAAAAAGCCTCTAGAATTCCTTCTAGAGGCATATGGTTATACGCGGTACCACTCTAATTCACCTTAAATTTTAAGGTCTTAAATTGATAACGCAGTTGCCTACGTGATGAACTACTCATTTCATTCACCCAAATAATAAAGTGCGGTTCAATTAATTAAGACTCATCGGCTCCCATCATCCCAACTTGCTATTCAGTCTTGCATAATCTACTCTCTTTAAGATTTAATTATTAATTTTGTCTCATTGTATATTAATTTTAAAAAAATAACAAGCTCTTATTTTTTAATAATCGTTCCTGATTCATTTTCAATTAATGCTTGAAGATTTTCTAATGAAGTAATGACAGCCTTACCATGATCTGTATTTTCAACGAATGCAATAGCTGCTTCAACTTTTGGTAACATAGATCCCGGTGCAAACTGCTCTTCTTTAATATATTCTTTCAAGCTTTCGATCGAAACTTTTTCTAATTTTTTTTGATTTGGTTTGTTGTAGTTGACATAGACATAATCCACACCTGTTAGAACGATAAACAAGTCAGCTCCGAGATCGTTAGCTAGTTTTTGTGAAGCAAAGTCTTTGTCAATAACTGCTTCTACTCCAACTAATTGGCCATTGTCTTCAAGTACTGGGATACCGCCACCACCAGTTGCAACCACTACATTACCAGCATTTACTAAGGTATTGATGGAATCAACTTCTTTGATAGCAACTGGCTTAGGTGAAGCAACAACTTTACGCCATCCACGACCAGCATCTTCTTTAAAGCTAGCATCAGTTTCAGCCATTTGTTGTTTGGCTTCTTCTTCACTGTAGAATGGTCCAATTGGTTTTGATAAGTTATCAAAAGCTGGATCGTTTTTATCTACAATAACTTGAGTGACCAAACTAACTACTGGCTTATCGATACCTAATTTATTTAATTCATTTTGCATGGCATTTTGTAACCAATAACCAATTGAGCCTTCGGTCATAGCCACTAATGAATCTAATGGGAAAGCTGGGTTTTTCTCAGAATCAGCTGCAATATTTTGTAGCAATAGATTTCCAACTTGGGGACCATTACCGTGAGTAATAATAACCTCGTCTCCATTTTGAATTAATTTCACTAAATGTTTTGCTGTTTCTTTTAAAGCGTCTTTTTGTGCTTGAGCGCTTGGGTCGGAAGATAGAATCGCATTCCCACCTAAAGCGACAACAATTTTACGTTTTTTCATATATTCAATCCTTTCATTAGGCCTTAGTAACTAAAGCCTTCAATGCATGGGCATAGATTTCCATGGTTTGATAGAAATTATCGAGTGGCATTCTTTCATCTATTTGATGCATTGTATCTTCTACCCCTTCTTGAAGGGCACCAAATGCCACACAATTTTTCATTGTGCGAGCAAAGGTAGCGCCACCAGAAGAAATTGGTTCAGTCATATCGCCAGTTAAGTCGCGATATACTTTTAACAAAGTAGTTACTAACTCAGAGTCAACTGGAACATATAACGAAGCTAGATAATCAAACTCATTATACTTGAGTTTGTACTCTTTTGCTACTTTAGCTAATTGTTCTACCAATTGATCTTTGTCAGCAGTTACTGGAATACGCATATCAATACCTAGTTTGGACTCTTCAGCCGTAACCTCTAGGTTAGCAATGTTACATGTTAGGCTGCCAGATGCTTGGTCTTCAACCTCACCAAAGATACTCTTACCATTAACATCATTAGCAAAGTGATCTTTAACAAATTTTAAGACAGGATGGTCATATAATTCAGACATTCCTTCAATTAGATGCGTTAAAGCATTGTCTCCTTTTAAGGAGTCTTTAGAGTGAACGGATTTACCTAAAACGGTTAAAGTTTCACCGTCTACTTGGTATTTGTAGCCTAAATCCTCAAGAATTTGTACTAATTCATCTTTTTTATCACCCTTGTAAATAGCTTTATCAGGCACCACATTTAGGGCTCCTTTATTTTCCATTTCAAAAGCATCTGAACCTGGACCGGTGATGTGCAACTGTAGTAAGCCTTTTTCTGCATAGGTTAGAGGGAAAGATGAGTCAGGAACAATACCCATTGTTACTTGCTCTTCTTTTTCATTGTAACGGTTTAACCCACGCCACAAGTTCTCTTCGTCTGTTCCAAAGATAAAGCGAACACGTTTATTTAATTCATGTCCTTGGTCTAATAAAGCTTTTAATGCATACAAGGCAGCAATAGAAGGTCCTTTATCATCTTGTGTTCCACGACCAAATAAGGCTCCTTCACGGATATCCATTTCAAATGGAGGCGTTGTCCATTCATCTGGGTTTAAAGCTGGAACCACATCCAAGTGACATAGAACACCAAACAACTCTTCACCCTGACCCATTTCTGCATAACCATAATAACCCTCTGGATCAATATAGGTTTCCATGCCCATTTCTTGACAAGTTTTTAAAGCAAATTCTAGCATTTCTTGAATGGGTTGACCAAATGGAGTTTCCGCATCATTTTCATCTAATACAGATGGAATAGCAACCCATTGGCGCAAAGTTTCAATAGCTGGTTCTTGATGATTTTTAGTTAATTGGTAATCCATTTAAACACTCCTTTAAATTCCTAAGTAAGCTCCAATAAGTAGTAAAACAATGGTCACTACAAAGACTATGATAATCAAATTGCGCATAAATTTCCACCAAGTTGATAGGTCAATATTTGCAATTGCTAAAGCACCCATTACGACACCTGATGTTGGTGTAATTAGGTTAACAATACCACTGGCAGATTGGAAGGCAGTGACGACAATACTTTCTAATACATCAGCAAATTGGGCTAATGGCGCCATGATACCCATAGTAGCTGCTGCTAGACCAGAAGTCGATGGAATTAAGAAGGACATTGGGATATAGAAGATATAAGTTAAGACTGTGAAAACACCTTTTGGTAAATTCGCTAACCCTTGTTCTCCCCAGTGTAATACAGTAGCGGTGATTTGACCATCATTCATCACTACTTGAATACCACGAGCGACTGCAGCAATTAGAGCTACTGACATTAAATCTTTTACTCCCGCGATAAAGACTTCTACGAAACGATCTTCTTTAATTCCATAGTATGCTGCGATAATAACTGACATTAAGAAAAAGAGAACTGAAATCTCAACTAGATACCACATACCAAAAGGTAGGTCTTCTAAAGATTGTCCAATCAAATCTCCAATTACTGGTATGCCTAGTAGGAACTCATGAGCATTTTTAAAGAAAGTAAAGTTATTATTTAAATCTGTCCATGGAATTAAAGCTAAGATCATAATAACAAATGTAAGCGCAAATAACCAAAGAACGCCCTTTTGTTTTTTAGTAACTTTTGGCATATCTTCGGGCACTTTCCATTTTTCTTTGTCCGCTTCCATTTGATCAGCTATCAGAGAGTTATTCTTATCAGCCATTACCTTTTTAGCGTAGCGCGTAACATACCAAGCTCCAATTATATATGTGACTATCCAGAAAATTACTCTTAATACCATTCCATCTATTATTGATATACCAGCCATATTTGAAGCAATTGTGGTAGCAAATGGATTAACGGTTGAAGATAATACTCCTAATCCAGCCCCAATCAAAATTATCGCCACAGCCACTAAAGCATCAAACCCGACACCTACCATTAAGGGAATTAATAATGGATAAAAGGCCATGGTTTCCTCAGCCATACCATAGGTAGAGCCACCTAGTCCAAAAATAGCCATTAAGATCCAGATTAAACCGGTCATATTATTCTTATTGTTTTTGATGGTAGAGGCGATTCCGGCGTCAATAGCACCTGTTTCCGTAACAACTCCCAAGAATCCACCAACGATCATAACAAATAGCGAAACTTCAACAGCTCCCGGAGTGGTTTCAGTACCTAAAAACCCACGAATAGGTGCAGCAAATAAATCCCACAACCCTTGACGTGTACGCTCTACTGTGTGATAAGTTCCAGCAATAAAATTTCCTTCAGGATCCACCTCATAGGCGCCTGATGGAATAATCCACGTTAATACAGCGATAACCGCCGTAATAATAAATAGTATCGTAAAAGCATTCAACATCTTTCGTTTCTTCATCTTTTCCATTTTCTTCCTCCTCCTTTTTTAAAACAAAATCCGATTGCGGTTCATGGCCACAATCGGATTTCATGCCCCGTTTCACTTTTTATAGGGTAATGTTATTGTTATTAAGCTTTAGGAATGAACAAGTTCCCGTTAGTAACTGCCATAATCGCTTTGATTGAGTGCATACGGTTTTCAGCTTGTTCAAATTGACGGGCTTGTTTACTGCGGAATACTTCGTCAGTAATTTCCATTTCTTTAACACCGAATCTTTCTGCTACATCTTTACCATATTTTGTTTCTGTATCATGGAAAGCTGGTAAGCAGTGAAGGATAATATAATCTCCCTCAATTAAGTCAGTCAATTCTTTATTGATTTGGTATGGTTTTAATAAGTTAACACGTTCTTCGAACTTGTCTTCTTCACCCATTGAAACCCAAACGTCTGTATATAATGCATCAGCATCTTTAACAGCGGCTTTAATATCAGATGTAATTTCAATAGTAGCGCCTGATTCTTTCGCGTACTCTTGAGCTTTTGCTACCAATTCTTCATCTGGGAATAATTCTTCTGGTGAAGCGATGGTCACATTAACACCGATAATAGCCCCAGTGATGAATAATGAATTAGCCACATTATTACGACCGTCACCACAATATACTAACTTTTTGCCCTTTAGCTCTCCAAAATTTTCTTTTAAGGTCATATAATCAGCAATCATTTGAGTTGGATGCCATTCATCAGTTAAACCGTTCCACACAGGAACTCCAGCGTATTTACCTAAGTCTTCGACCATCTCTTGACTGAAACCACGGAATTCAATACCGTCGAACATGCTACCTAAAACGCGTGCTGTATCTTCTACAGATTCTTTTTTACCTAATTGAATGTCATTAGCACCTAAGAATTCTGGAGCCGCACCTAAGTCATTAGCAGCTACTGTAAAGGCTGCTCTTGTACGAGTAGATGTTTTTTCAAATAATAGACAAATGTTTTGTCCTTTTAAATACTCGTGTGGAATCCCACGTTTTTTCAAGTCTTTTAAGTGAATTGAGAAATCAATTAAGTAGTTTAATTCGTCGGCAGTAAAGTCGATTTCTTTTAAAAAGTTTCTTCCTTGGAACATAAATTCCCTCCTATATCTGTGTGTTTATCAAAAAAATTAAATATCTTCGCGAACAAATGGCATTGACATGCAACGAGGACCACCACGACCACGTACTAATTCACTACCTTCGATTTGGTGAATCTTAATACCATTTTCAATCAATAATTTGTTGGTTACAGTATTACGGTTGTAAACAATTACTTCACCTGGTGCTACCGTTAAGGTGTTGGCACCATCGTTCCATTGTTCACGTGCTCCAGCTACGATGTCATCAC
This sequence comes from Facklamia sp. P12945, assembly GCF_050409485.1. Classification (NCBI taxonomy): domain Bacteria; kingdom Bacillati; phylum Bacillota; class Bacilli; order Lactobacillales; family Aerococcaceae; genus Facklamia; species Facklamia sp. P12945. Next base: position 15,014 of record NZ_JBNUPJ010000003.1, on the reverse strand, counting down.
CACCACAACGGATTAAGGTAACTTTTTCTAAACCTAAAGCTTCTGCTAAGATGTCTTCTAACAGCCCTTCTTTTTCAGTTACTTTGATTTCACCATTTTCACCAGGAGTTACTGAGAAGACTTTTAATTCGCCTTCAATTTCAGGGTGGATAGTAAATTTATCATAATCGATCATAGTAAATACAGTATCTAAATGCATGAATTTACGGTTGTTATCGATTAAGAATGCTAATACTTCTTTGAATTCAGTCTCTTTAAATAAGTTGCGAGCTAATTTCTCGATTGAATATTTATCAGTACGTTGAGAAATCCCAACTGCTAGAGTGTTTTTAGATAAAACTAACTCATCTCCACCTTCGATACGTGTATCTTCATCACGTTCATAATAAAGGGTAGTTCCTTTATATTCTGGGTGATAGTTAAAGATATATTTTCCATACAATGTTTCACGGTTACGTGTATCTGAGTACATGTGGTTAAGAGAAACACCGTTACCCATCGTTGCAAAGGGATCTCGGGTGAAGTATAAGTTTGGCATTGGGTCCACTAAAAAAGGATAGTTTGACAGCAATTCATCAAAACCATTTGATTCATGCTTAATCTCACTCTTCTTGAATCCTTCCATCGTTTTTAATACCATTTCATAGGTATCTTCCATATCCATTAAATACTGTTTAACTTGGTCATAATTTTGGCCTGGCTCTAACCCTGTTTCAGCCATCCACTCATCAACAAATTGTTCTTTCAATCCTTCTGCATCAATTGCTTCAGCCACTAATTTTTCCAAATAAAGTACTTCAACACCTAGGCTTTCTAATAACTTAGCAAATTCATCGTGTTCTTTTTGCGCTGCTTCAAGATAAGGAATATCATCAAACAATAAGCGTTCGAGGTAATCTGGCATCAAATTTTCTAATTCTTTACCCGGACGGTGAAGCATTACTTTCTTCAAGCGACCAATTTCAGAATTAACATTAATACTGTGGGACATTTTATTTCCTCCTTAATTATTTGTTAACTCTAGTCTAACATACGATAGAAAACGTTTCCGTTAAATCGGTCACTTCGATAAATTGAATTGATAACATTCTAAATGAGATATTCATCACATTTATCCCTTAAATTTTAGAATACCACTATCTTTCGTCAGAAAGATAGTGGTATTAATAACTACTTCAAATTTTAATGGGAATTATTTTTTAGCTTTTAATTGTAAATATAACTCATCCAATTGATCGGTCGAAACATGACTTGGTGCATCTGTTAATAAGTCGTGACCACGACCATTCTTTGGAAAGGCAATGACTTCACGAATATTAGGCTCTTGAGCAAGTATCATCACTAATCGATCTAAGCCTAAAGCGATACCACCATGAGGAGGGAAGCCGTAATCCATTGCTTCTAATAAGAAACCAAATTGACTTTTAGCTTCTTCAGCAGTAAATCCTAATAATTCAAACATTTGATCTTGCATCTCACGTTGATAAATTCTTAGAGATCCACCTCCCACTTCATAACCATTAAGAACAATGTCGTAGGCTTTAGCTTTAGCATCCGCTGGATTGTCTTTTAATGCTTGGACATCGTCGTTTTGCGGAGCAGTAAACGGATGATGCATAGCAACATATCTTTGATTATCTTCATCATATTCAAATAATGGCCAATCGGTAACCCACAAAAAAGCTAACTCTTCAACATCGTATAAGGTGTGTTTCTTGGCTAAATGATTACGTAAAGCACCTAAGGAATCAGCAATGACACTGGCTTGATCAGCCACAAAGAAGAGGATGTCTCCCTCTTTAGCTTCCAACGTCTCTTTAATCTGGTCTTGGTCTTCTTCAGTAAAGAATTTAGCGATTGGTCCATTAAAGCCTTCCTCTAATACTTTAATCCACGCTAAGCCTTTAGCTCCATAGGGTTTAACAACTTCTGATAAGGCATCTGCTGTCTTGCGTGTGTATTCATCAGCTAAGCCTTTAAGGTTTATGGCTTTGACTTGCCCTCCATCTTTTACAGCATTTTTAAAGACGCCAAATTCACTATGTTCAGCCCATTGAGAGAGGTCTTTTAATTTCATGTCAAAGCGAATATCTGGTTTATCTGACCCGTATTCTTCCATTGCTTGAGCATAAGTCATGGTTGGGAATGCTTGCTTAATTTCTACTCCTCTTGTTTCTTTGACAACTTCTTTTAGCATCTCTTCTATATATGATTGAATATCTTCTTGACCTAAAAAGCTGGTTTCAATATCGACTTGGGTAAATTCTGGTTGACGGTCACCACGTAAATCTTCGTCTCGGAAGCATTTAACTATTTGATAATAGCGATCCATGCCTGCACCCATCAGCAGCTGCTTAAATAGTTGGGGTGATTGAGGTAATGCAAAAAAGGATCCCCCTTCACGGCGAGTAGGTACTAAATAGTCTCTAGCACCTTCCGGAGTGGATTTGGTTAACATAGGTGTCTCAACATCAACAAATCCTCTTTGGTCTAAGAAATTACGGATTGTTCGCGTTACATTATGACGTAGGCGAATATTTGCTTGCATTTTAGGACGACGTAAGTCTAACATACGATTTCTTAAGCGAACTTCTTCATCCACATCCAAATCATTTTCAATATATATAGCAGGCGTTTTAGCTTTAGTATAGATGGTTAAAGCATTGGCATACAGCTCAAAACGTCCTGTTTTAACTTGCTTATTCATTTGATTGTTTTCTCTTAATGCCAATTCTCCAGTCACTTCAATAATGTATTCTGAACGAATCCGATTGGCTAGCTCAAAATCTTCTTTTGAAAGTCTCTCAGCATTAAAGACCACTTGACAAAAGCCTTCACGATCACGTAAATCAACAAAAATTAAACTCCCTAAATCTCTTCTTTTTTGTACCCATCCTTTTAATGTGATCTCTTTACCAAGGTACTGTTCATCTACTAATCCACAATATACAGTTCTTTCTGTCATTTTATTCACCCCTAAAATATTTATCAATTACACTCGTATCCGTTGTTAAACGGCGATAAACGCCATAAAAATCAGACCATAAGTCGCCTTTTGAAATCTCGGTCTCAGTCCCATTTTCTTGATTTTTAACGACTAATATCTCAGACTCAACTTCTTGCTCACCCAACATAATAGTTAATTTGGCCCCTAATTTGCCGGCTGTTTTAAACTGAGACTTTATGCTTCTAAATAAGTAATCTCTTTCTGCAATCAATCCAGCATATCTAGCCTTTTGAACTAACTCGGTTGCTAATTGATTAACCGACTCATCACGACATAAGACATATAAGTCTAGAGGCTCATATGGTGGAATGTCAATCTTTTGTTGATCCATTAATAACATGAGACGTTCAAGCCCTAATCCAAAACCAAAGCCAGGCTTCTCAGGTCCGCCTATTTGTTGAACCAGTCCATCATAGCGACCACCACCACAAACCGTTGATTGAGCACCAATCCGATTATCATCTACTACAAACTCGAAAATAGTATCCTGATAATAATCCAAACCTCTTACCACCTTGTCATTGACTTCAAAAGGTATTTCTAGTTGCTTGAGCATGGATTGAACTTGTCCAAAATGGTCCTTACTCTCTTTAGATAAATAGTCTAAAATACTTGGAGCCTCTTTTACATAAGCTTTATCCTTAGCATCTTTTGAATCTAGTACACGCAGTGGATTGTCATGCAGTCTTTTTTTAGAATCATCACTTAAATTATGAATATGTGGCTCAAAATAAGCAATAAGCGCTTGACGATAAGCCTGCCGATCGTTTGGCTTTCCTAGTGAGTTAATTTGTAAAGTAATATTTTTTAAACCTAACTCTTGAAAGAAATGCCAAGCTAAACTGATAACTTCCACATCCGTTGCTGGATTTTCTGACCCGAAAACTTCGACGCCCATTTGATTGAACTGTCGTTGACGTCCTGCTTGGGGTCTTTCGTAACGAAAGTAAGGACCTAAATAATAAACCTTAAAAGGCTGTGCATGTTCTGGACCAAACAATTTATTCTCAACGTATGCTCTCACAACACCCGCAGTCCCTTCGGGGCGTAAACTAATATGTCGTTCTCCTTTATCATAGAAGTCATACATTTCTTTAGAGACAATATCTGAAGTATTACCAACTGAACGTGAAAATAAATCATAGGACTCAAAAAGCGGTGTCCGTATTTCACGATACATATATTGATCAAATAAATCTCTTGCTACATCTTCGACATATTGCCAACGATAACTATCCTCTGGCAAGATATCAACGGTGCCTTTCATCTTTTGAATCATTCTACCCCTCCTAATATAAAAGCGCCCTAAGTTTTCACTTAGGACGCATTAACGTGGTACCACCTATATTTGTAATGAATTTATCCATTACCTCTTAATCGTAACGTGATTGACGGAATAACTTTTGATTATTCTTCTCCATAGTGTCTTCACTCTCAAATGCAACTTTTCACTCAACGTTGCTCACTGTATATTACAGAGCTACTTGTCTATTTCACCGAATTGATTAATTATGTTCAGATTACTCAATGATGATTGATTTGTCAAGTTGAATTAAAATTCTTCTTTAGTTTACTTTATAGCAAATGATTAACAATCTAGTTACTATTGTGTAACAGTCCATCTAGAGTTGACCTTTAATTCAATTAATCAACTATAATGCAATTAATAGAGGAATAGTGGAGGAATATAGGATGGCTATCGTTTGGACCAAAAATTTGAAACACTTAACTAAAAAGCGACTTACTCCTTTCTTATTAACACTTATAATTAGCGTCATAACAGTATGGGGAATTGTTAATCTTAGCAATTTAAAAGCTTTACCAATTGATCGTCAAGGAATCGTTCTGCACTCTTTTCCAACTACTAATTCCGAGGTTTTAACCGAAATTGATCCTGACTTTCCTATTGAAATTATTCAAGAACAAACCGGTTGGCTTAAAGTGCGCTATCAAGGGAAAGTTGAAGGTTGGTTACCCAAGTGGCTAATCGAAAACAAGGAACTTAAAAGTGACCAAGATTTAGCAGCCTCTTTTGAAAAATCAACGGCTCTTTATCAAAAAGCTGATTCTAAAAGTCCTATTCTCTCAAATATTCCTAAGGAAAGCCTCATCCCTATTAATTATATAGAAAAAAATTGGGCTCAAGTTAATTATCAAGGTAAACCAGCCTTTGTAAACATAAACGAGATAGAATTATTGAATCGACAAGACGCGGAGCGTTTAATTGCCGAAAAGAATGCTTTAGATAGCAGTATTAATAAAAAAGAAAAAGAAAAAGAAAGCTTGAAAAACAAGCTTATCATGCGCAAAAAAGAAGAATACTTATTAGAAGAAGCAGACTTTTTTTCTAATATGATTTATCAAACGGATTACCTACAAGAATTTACAAGGCTTGATTATGTTGAATATAGTCCTCAGGAATCATTTTACTACGTAGAAGACAGTCAAGGAGTTAAAGGATATATTGATTCCTTCTCTCTATCTGAGCCTTACTATTCAATTGACCATCGCTTTCTACCTATTAAATCTGAACTCCAACAAGCGACCATCATGCTAGACCCTGGCCATGGTGGAGAAGACCCAGGTACATTGAGTAAAGATCAAAAGTATGCTGAAAAAAGCTTTACCTATAAGATTGCTAAAGTATTAAAGAAAACACTTGAAGCTTTCGGGGCTAAAGTTATCTTAACTAATGAAAGCGACCAATTTTTAGACCTCGCTGAAAGGGTTAAAATCAGTAACCAAAAACAGCCAGACTTATTTCTTTCGTTACATTTCGATTCCTCCTATGACACTCAGGTCAAAGGTGTTCGTACATATTTCTATCATTTAAATGACGAAGAATTTGCGAAGACCTTACATTCTGGGTTGATAACATCTGGTCGACCTAATTTGGGTGTGGAGTATGGAAACTTTCATGTTTTACGCGAAAATACCGTCCCCTCCCTCTTGCTCGAACTCGGTTATATTACAAACAGCGAAGACTTGGAGTTAATGTTAACGGATGACTACCATCAAAAATTAGCTGATGCTATTACTGAAGGACTCTCAACTTATTTTAATCAAGTTGGAAATCAATTAGAAATAAATACCCCTGATAGATAAGGTCTCTATCAGGGGTATTGTTTACTCATTGGAGTCCAAAATTATTGTAACAGGTCCATTGTTTTCAAATTCAACTTTCATGTCAGCTCCAAAAATACCTGTTTTAGCTTTAAAACCTTTTTTGTCAAGCTCTTGGTTGAAATAATGGTATAATTCTTCAGCCTGGTCTGGTTTTGCAGCATTGGTAAAGCTAGGGCGATTCCCTTTCTTACAAGAAGCGTACAGGGTAAATTGACTGACTGAGAGAATACTGCCGCCAGTATCTTTCAACGATAAATTCATTTTTCCTTTTTCATCGTCAAAAATCCGCATAGTTACAATTTTTCTAGCACAATACTCACAGTCTTTAACCGTATCTTCAGGTCCAAATCCGACTAAAAGTAGAAGTCCTTCTTTAATGGCTCCTACTACTTCTTCATTAACTGTTACACTGGCATGGTTCACTCTTTGAATAACTACTTTCATTTGACCTCCTAATTGCCTTGACGTTTAACTTCGTAAACATCTGGGATGTTCTTTAATTTAACAATTAATTCATGTAATTGTTGTGTATCAGCAACTAAAACCTTAAGTTTGATGATGGCTTGACTTTGATCATCAATGCGCCCATTGACTGCTTTGAGGTTTTTGACCGTATGGTTGACAACGTTTAAAACGTCGTTAATCATACCCGACCGGTCAAAACCAATGACTTGTATTTCTGTTTCATACTCATGTTCTTCTTGCTTTTCTTCGGACCAATGCACTGCAATCGTTCGATCATCCAATTCAATTTCACTTTTTAAGTTGGAACAATCTTTGCGGTGAACAGAAATGCCTCTGCCTCTTGTTATATAACCAACTATCTCATCACCGGGAACCGGGTTGCAACAACGACTAAGTCGCATCATTAAGTTATCAACGCCGTCAACCACTAATCCTTTTTCATTTCCTACTTTTTCTTTGTTAGAGTCGGTCTCCCTATCTTTAGAAATGACATTAGATAGCTTTACATTTTTGTCGACTTTCTTAATATTCCAAAAATGCATAATAGAAGTCGGTGAGATTTCTCCTAAGCCGATAGAAGCATAAAGATCTTCCATCTCATTGAAGTTAAATCTCTCAAGTAAGTCTTTTTCTTTGTTCTTTTTAAGTTCTATTTTTAAAGATGTTTCGTTTTCTTTCAGGGCTTTTTCAAGTATTTCCTGTCCAATTTCGCTATTTTTCTCACGCTCTTGCATTTTAAAATAACGTTTGATCCGATTACGTGCTTTAGAAGTTTTAACAAACTTGAGCCAATCACGGCTAGGGCCAACAGAACTCGGATTGGTTAATATTTCAACAATATCTCCATTTTTCAAGCGATAATTAAGAGGAACGATATTACCATTAACTTTTGCTCCAACCGTCTTATTTCCTATTTCAGTATGGATATGGAAAGCGAAATCGACTGGACCTGAGCCTAATGGTAATTCAAAGACGTCGCCTTTAGGAGTAAAGATATAAACTTGATCTTTAAAAACATCTTCTTTAATAAATTCCATGAATTCACTAGCATTCCCTGCATCATCTTCATACTCAACAATATCATGAAACCATTTTAACTGTTGTTGAATGTTATCTCGTGGTTGCTCATCGACTGTTTTCCCTTCTTTGTAGGCCCAATGAGCTGCTAGTCCGTACTCTGCCACTTCATGCATAAGGTGCGTTCTTATTTGAACTTCAACAGGTTTGCCTTGAGGTCCAATAACAGTCGTATGAATTGATTGGTACATATTAGCTTTAGGCATAGCAATATAATCTTTAAAGCGTCCTGGCATCGGCTTCCATTTTGTATGAATAATGCCTAAGACTCCGTAGCAATCCTTAATCGAATCGACTAAAACGCGAACCGCTAATAAATCATAGATATCATCAAACTCTTTTTTCTGATCGACCATTTTACGGTAAATGGAATAAATATGTTTCGGTCTTCCATAAACAGTAGAGTCCATGGACAGTTCGTCAATCGCATCTTTTATCTGATCAATGACAACTTGAATATATTCTTCGCGCTCATCTCTTTTTTGGTCCATTTGATGGACAATATCATAATAGGCTTGAGGATTAATATATCTTAAAGAAATATCTTCTAATTCCCATTTAATGACACTCATACCAATTCGTTCAGCCAAGGGTGCATAAATATCTAATGCTTCTTGAGACTTTTCAATTTGTTTGTGGGGTTTTTGAAATTTCAAAGTGCGCATATTATGTAAACGGTCAGCTAATTTAACCATTACCACACGAATATCTTTAGCCATGGCAATCAACATTTTACGATGATTTTCTGCTAATTGTTCTTCTTTACTTTGAAATTTAATCTTACCGAGTTTAGTAACGCCATCTACTAAGAAGGCGACGGATTCTGAAAATTCTTCCTGGATTTTTTCCAAAGTGTAGTCCGTATCTTCCACTACATCATGTAAAAAGCCAGTAGCTACTGTATCAGGGTCTAATTTAATATTCGCTAAAATACCTGCTACTTGAATTGGATGATTAATATAGGGTTCTCCTGAGAGACGTTCTTGCCCTTCATGGGCCTTGGTTGCTACTGCTAATGCCTTTTTTACAAAAGCTACCTTACTGTCATTCATATAAGATCGACAAATTGCTATAACTTCTTCACCAGTATAGACATCATTTCTACCCATATTATCACCACTCTTTCTAGATAATTTTTCTACTATTATAACTTAAATACTCACTATAAAACAATATTAGCCTCTTTAATACTATCAATCTTAGCTTATGCTAAAAAACAACTGGTCGAAAGACACAGTTGTTTTAAAATTTTATTCAGAAACAATTTTAATCCCTTTAGAAGCACCAATACGGTTTGCGCCTGCTTCAATCATTATTAATGCAGTTTCTTTATCGCCAACGCCTCCAGAAGCTTTGACTCCCATTGTTTCACCAACAGTCGAACGCATTAGAGCAATATCTTCTTTCACAGCTCCTGCTGTTGAAAAGCCAGTGGAAGTTTTAACAAAATCTGCTTTGGCTGCTTTGGCTGCAAGGCAAGCTTTCACTTTTTCTTCTTTTTCAAGTAAACTAGTTTCGATGATAACTTTCACAATAATTTCTTCTGGAACAGCTTGAACGACTTGACGGATATCCTCTTCTACTGTTTCCCAATCAGCAGCTTTAGCCGCTCCGATATTGATTACCATATCAATTTCACTAGCCCCATTTTTCACTGCTTCTTTTGCTTCAAAAGCTTTAGTAGATGAAGTATTCGCTCCTAAAGGGAAACCAATCACTGTACAGACTTTGATGTCTGAATCCTTCAACAAATCACTCGCATAAGTAACCCATACTGGATTAATACAAACTGACATGAATTGATATTCCAAGGCTTCTTGACAAATTTGCTTAATTTGGTCTTTGGTTGCATTTGCATTTAATAAAGTATGATCGATATATTTATTTAATTCCATTTTAAAACTCCCTTTCAATTTCAGTGACATATGATAGGACACTTAAAAGATAAATAGGTGCCGTCTCTGCCCGTAAGATTCTTGGACCTAAGCTACAAATCTCAAAGCCATTTTCTACTAAGAAAGATACCTCTTGTTGTTCTAATCCACCTTCCGATCCAAATACCATAACTATCTTTTTATTCTTTTCGATATTTTTTAATATTTTGGCTAACAGATGGTGTTGACCTTCTTTAGCACTTTCTTCGAATGCCACTAGTTTAATGTCATGAGTACGATACTGATTAACAAAGTCTTTTAAATTTAAAAGCTGCTTAAATTCAACCTTTTTTAAACGTTTTGACTGTTCTGCAGCACTATCAGCAATTTTTTGTAGTCTTTCAACTTTTTTACCAGCTTTTTTCCGGTCCCATTTGACTACATCACGTTTTAAAGCTAATGGTTGAAAGCTGCTCATGCCGCATTCTGTAGCTTTTTGAACAATTGAATCCATTTTGTCATTTTTGGATAAACCACAAGCTACAACTACCTCGACCGGTAACTCCGTTTGACTGAGAGTCTCACTTAAGGGTGACATGATTTCTAATAGAGCATAATCATTCTTTTTTTTGAGATAAGAAGCTAGATACTTCTTTTGATCGTATACAACTATTAACTCCTTCCCTTGCTTAGCCCTTAAAACATTGACCAAATGATGACTGTCTGATGGATTCAAAACAACTTTCTTGCCAATTTCTACTATTTGATTCGAATCATCGATAAAATATTGATGCATAACTCACTCTTTCTTCTGAGCCGTGATACCAGCCCATCCTTTATAATAATTAATTTGGATTATTTCCCACTGATCTGTTGATAAAGAATCGATTACTTGTTCTGCCTTCTCAGTCAGTATGCCTCCAAGAATGAGATAGCCACCCTTTTCTAAAAGCTGATAGGCATCCTGATAGAGCTTGAGTAATATATGAGGTAGGATGTTTGCCATGATGATATTTACTTTTTCTTCAACACCTCTTAATAAATCATTGACATGAAATGATATAGGTGGTTGAAAATCATCAGAATAGCCCATATTTTGCCATTTTTGATAAGTAAGATTTTGTTTAGCAGCTGCGATTGCTTGAGGATCAAGATCGTATCCCACCACTTTTTGTGCGCTGAGAGCAAAAGCTATCAATGCAAGGATACCAGATCCCGTTCCAACATCATAAACTTTCTCGTCACCTCGCATAACCATTTCTAAAGCTTGCGCGCCGAGTCGGGTTGTCGGGTGATCACCTGTTCCAAAGGCAACTCCTGGGTCTAAATAAATAACTTTCTCATCCTTATATTTTGGAGAATAAGCATCCCATACCGGAACAACTTTTATAAATCGTGAAATTTCTTGAATTCGGTAGTTTTTCATCCAATTTTTTTGCCAATTTTCCATTTCAATCGGCTCTTTTTCCCAACTATAATCGAAATAAAGGTTATCTTCTAAATAACTATCGAACAAGTCTTTTTCTATATCTTGTTCAAAAAAACCTAAGACAAGCCCCCGTTTATCTTGTTCTTTAAGGGATGGAGCTAAAGGAATTTCTCCAAATAAATTTTCTTTATTTTCCATATATCCATCGACATTTATAAGCTGCGTCCCTTTCGCCCCCCACTCAAATAAGAGATGAGAAACATATTCCACTTCATCAGGCTTCTTAGTTTCAAGATAGATAGTCACTTTTGTCCAATGAGTCATTAAACCCCCCCAGTCAATGCATCTAAAAAATTTAAAGCTGAGCTTATTCACATTATGGAGGACAGTTTATCTTTTTTCAATCAAAAGAAGTTATTTTTTCAAGATTAAGTCTAGCTATTTTAATAAGGGCATGTAATAATAAATAATAGACTTTAGAATATTTGTAACTTTTTTTGAAATTTTCAAAAGAAAAGGATAAAATAGTAGTTGATATTCTATTAATATAAAAGCTAATAAACGAGGTGAACTTCATGGCAGAAAAAAACTTAACAGCAAAAGATATCTTACAAAAAGAATTTTCTCGTTCCATGCGTGGCTATAATGCTGCTGAAGTCGATGAGTATCTCGATAGTATTATTCGTGACTATGATTCTTATCAAAAAGATGTAGTGTTCTTAAAGAATGAAAATGAGCGACTCATTGCTAAAATAGATGAATTAACTAAGCAGTTATCATTAGCTAAGAAAAACGTTTCAACAACTCCAGGTTCTGGCGTAACCAACTTTGATATCCTTAAACGTTTATCTAACTTAGAAAAACATGTTTTCGGAGCCAAAATTTCAAACACAGAGTATAGTCAAAATTAATGATCATAGTAAATTTCAGGTAATCGCGGTCAATTCATTTGGCTGAGGAAAGTCCATGCTCGCACAAGCTGAAACGCTTGTAGTGTTCGTGCTTAGCGAAACAATAAGCTAAGGTAGCCTTAAGGTGAACGGCGAGTGAATATTCTAAGGCTTAGCTAAGAATAAGTAATTCATAAAGTGCCACAGAGACGATCTTTTTGGAAACAAAAAGCTGAAACGCGGTAAACCCCTCGAGCGAGCAACCCAAATTTGGTAGGGGCACTCTCTGTATGGGAAAATGCGTAAGCATTGCTTAACTGAAAGAGAGACAAGTTATCTTGTAGATAGATGATTACCCTTTATTTATTCTTGCCTATGGAATAAATATTGACAGAACATGGCTTATCGAAATTTACTAATATAGGTATTTATAGATGCATATAGTCAACAACACGATTCTGAGCCTAAAAGCTTGTTGAATCGTGTTTTTTTAAAAGGAAGGATTATCCATGAAAACATATCACTTAATTGCTACAGCAGCGGCAGGTATCGAGGGAATAGCTAATCAAGAACTCAAGGATTTAGGCTATGAAACACAAACAGAGAATGGTCGCGTGCGCTTTAAAGGAACTGCAGAAGATATTGCTAAAACAAACCTATGGTTGAGAACAGCTGATCGAATTAAAGTAGTGGTTGGCGAATTTAAAGCAACCTCTTTTGAAGAATTGTTTGACCAAACCTATGCGATTGCCTGGGAAGACCTCTTGCCCATGGATGGAGAATTTCCTGTTTCAGGTAAATCGGTGAAATCAAAACTTTATTCTGTCCCTAACTGTCAAAGAATTGTCAAAAAAGCCATTGCCAAACGGCTAATGGATCACTATGCTCGTAAAATGCCTTTGAGCGAAACAGGTGATTACTACCCTATTGAAATATCGATACTAAAAGATGTGGCGATGATTACTTTAGATACAAGTGGAAGCAGTCTATTTAAACGAGGTTATCGAACTGAAAAAGGTGGCGCGCCTCTAAAAGAAAATATGGCAGCAGCTTTAGTCAAATTGACTACTTGGTTCCCTGACCGTCCTCTTTATGATCCAACTTGCGGGTCTGGAACAATTTTAATTGAAGCTGCCTTAATGGGACGCAATATTGCTCCAGGATTAAATCGGTCATTTGCAGCAGAAAAATGGGAGTTCTTTAATCCAGAAGTATGGTCAAAGGAAAAAACAAAAGCACGTCAAAAAATTAACCATGAAATAAAACTCAATATCTTTGGAAGCGATATAGATGGAAGAATGATTGAAATCGCCAAGCAAAATGCAGCAAATGCCGGTGTGGGAGAAGATATTACTTTTAAACAAATGCAGTTAAAAGATTACCGTCCGAATGAAGAATATGGCATTTTAATCTCCAACCCTCCTTATGGGGACCGCTTGCTAGATGAAGATAAGGTACACCAACTATACCAGGACATGGGTACTATTTACCGTTTGATGACCACTTGGTCGAAGTATATTCTCTCAAGTGATGACTCATTTGAGAAATTTTATGGTGAAAAAGCTAGCAAAAAACGCAAGTTATATAACGGTGCCTTAAAAGTAAATTATTATCAATTTTGGTCTACAAATAAATAAGGGTCTAAAGTCTTTACTTTCCCTTGTTTACGTAAGGCTTGTTTTGCTGCTTGATCAGCTGCTCGATTTTCTTTTTCAGGAATCCATTTTAGAAAAAGTAAAGGATAATAGTCCATTTCAAAGAGAATATCTTTTAAAAGCTTGCTAAAATAGTCTTTTTTGGCAAAACGTTTTTCAATCGATTGGAAAACAATCTTAGAATCGGTTTTAATTTGAATGAGTTGATCTGTTTTTAATTTTTCTTGCTTGATCCATTGCATAGCTAATCTTAAAGCAAAAAACTCAGCTTGGTGATTATCCAGACATTCATTAATATAAAATTTAAAAGTAACAACTTTTTCACCATTGAATACCAAAAAAGCTAGGCCCGCTTCTTTAGTTTTAGGATCAAAAGCGGCATCAATTTGTATCCACATAGGTTTTTCACCCTCTCTATTTTGAAAGGAGTCTCCTCAATTGACAGATCTTATTCATATGCCAAATAAGAGCGAATATTTCTATCGCAAAGCCATGAATGCGCTTGAACAAAATGATTATGCAAGTGCATCTAACTTTTTGAAAGAAAGCTATCAGATAGAACCTTCCCTTAAAGTGTTTAAAGAACTAATTTCTATTCATATTATTCAAAATAAAAGTCAAGCTGTCAAAAAGTTATGGCAAAATTTTCTTTCAGACCACTCCATACAAGACCTTGACTATGAATTAGCGATGCTTTATGTTCATTCTTTACCTTATCTTTTTTCTCATCAAAAACTATTGATTCAGCTATATGAAATCAAAGAATATTTTGATCAAAAAAAATGGGATATCTCTTTGATTGTTAAACAAATTGAAAAAATTAAAGAAAAAGAAGCTCTTTCTAAAGAACTTCAACTCCTTATAAATACGAAGGGGTTAGATTCAAAGTTGAAACAATTGAAAGAACTAACCTTATATGAACTTTTAAAAGAAATCAAAAATTTCTATAGTTTAGATTACTCCCTTAAACATCCAATCTTGACTGCATTATTGGCTGACAAAGAGATAAGTCAATTCGTTAAAAGTGATATATTGCATCATTATATAGTTCGAAATTACCAGGCCCATCTGAAACTGACATGGTTTGAAGAAATTAAAATCATCGATAGCCTATCTCTAGTCCCTTATAAAGAAGATTCGACCTATTTACAAATAAAAGCTCTTCTTGAAGATTATACGGTCAATAATAATCCTCATATTTATGATGGTCTACTAGAAGAAATAAATTTATTGGTGATGGTATACTATCCATTTATCAAAGAAAAAATCTCAGACCCTGTTGCATGGTTTAATAGCTTTTTAAGTTATTACCATATAGAAAAAAGTGAAGAATCCGATCAAAATGAGCGAATGGATGAAATTCTCCAACAGGCTATCGATGAAATCAAACAACTAAGTCTATAGATAGAAATTTAAAGAAAACTTTCTAAATAAATGGCTCTTTGTCAAATAGGGTTGATGAGTAGGTGAGGTAACCGACTGGTTACTTCA